>NZ_JBRAGO010000095.1:0-17371 GCF_052746595.1 Leptodesmis sp. | reverse complement strand
TTGAGGTGTACAAGCCGAGAGAACGACTCAAGCCTGGAGAGGTCTACCAGACGAAACCGCAAATTGCTGCCACGATGATACGTCAGTTGCTTGCAATGGGATTCCAGTTTGAGCTGGTGTTAGCCGATAGTTTGTATGGTGAGAGTGACTGTAACTTCATTTCAACACTGGTTGCGCTCCAGTTGCCCTACATTGTTGCGATTCGCTCGAATCACGGGGGCTGGTTGCCGCAAGACCAAGAGGTAACGGCAGAACCTTGGCAAAAGTTCACCCGCACCTTTAGCAATGGCGAAACCGAAGTGCGCTATCGCCGCGAAATTATCTATGGCACTCGTCGCAGTGTGCGTTACTGGGAGTTGACCACCGACCCAGAAACATTACCGGACAATTCAACCATGTTTGTGATGAGTAATGCGCCTGCAAGCAAGCTCGATGAAATTGGCGATGCGTAATGAGTGCGTTCACAATGGTCAGTTTGTTTGCTGATGTCTTCAATCGAGAGTATCCTTTATCTGGGCAAGTCTTCACGCAGCATCCCTGGTGGGACAACCAGCGGGGGTGGAAAAATCTGCTGAATAATTTGCGTTTGGTGATTGAACTGTGGATTGCCTTTCACCACCTCAAGCAGTGGTTAACTGTGTTTTTCATTCCCACCCTGGAGCAGGGATTCGTCCAATTGATTGAGCGAATGCAGCAGTTTACTGCCCGGTTATTCATGATCTACTTCTACGTTGCATCTTATTTAACTCTGCTTAAACGATGGAAGAGGAATAAACTCAATGATCATCAGTTGGATGGGCAAGCTTGGCGTGCCTATACAAATCAGCCAGAATAAACAGATGGAACATTTCCCTTTGTCCATCCTATTTCGCTTAAATAGTGATGATGTCTTTCTGAAACTCAAGCAACCACTAGAAACATTTAGCATTCATCGATTTTATAGCGATGGTTGGGGATCTGATGAATGACATTTAGATTTAGAGCAGCATCAAGCAGACAAAGCAAACACTCAAAAGATCGAATGGAAATATTTACTCCTAAGAACCCAAATTAAGTGATTAACTCATAGAACAATTTGTCTCTCAAATCTGAAGTAGTTCATAATATTGTCATTGATTTATACATCAATCCTCATGAATTTGAGGTATCGGTACAAGAGATACTATCAACAGATGCAAAACATGATCCTTTATTGCAGCATGATTTCCTCTAATTCCAATAATCGTTTACGCCAACTCATGCAACAGGTTGGTCTGACCAGTTATAAAGCGTTGAGTGAAGCTACGGGGGTGTCGGAAAAGCAAATCAGAAAATTGCGTCGAGGACAGATTGCTCAAATGCGAGTGGAGACGCTGGAGAAGTTGGGCCGGGTGTTGCAGGTATCAGTGGGAGAGTTGGTAGGGCTGGGGGATTGGGAATTGGGGATTGAGGAGCAGGAGGTAGTATCTAGGCGGGATGAAGTGGGGGAACTAAGGCGAGAGTACGATCGCCTCCAAGCTCAACTGCTACAACAACGGCAGGAACTCTGGCAGGAATTTCAACAATCGAGTGTGCAGGTGTTAGAGTCTTTGCTGTTACAACTCCCGACAGCAGCTTATGCAGCTCAACAAAATCCTCAGGCTCCAGCAGTGAAGCTTTTACCATTATTACGTCCGCTTGAAACATTATTGCACCATTGGGGCATTGAGGCGATCGCAACCGTCGGGTCTGAAGTTCCCTACGACCCGCAACAGCATCAACTCATGGAAGGTACAGCAGCCGTAGGAGATCGGGTACGAGTGCGATACACGGGCTATCGCCAGGGAGACAAGTTACTTTATCGGGCGAAAGTCAGTCCTGTAGTGTCGTAAGCGCTAGAACGAATTTTGATTTCTCCAGTAACATTACGGCAGTGAAGGGATGAAGAGATAACGAGAGGGCAAAATAACGATCACCTCCTCACCCTCACATCCAATCCTCCTCTCACCCTCGCATTAGCCTATCAGCGTAACCGGAGAACAGCCATGCAGCCATCCCGCACCTCTGATATCAGTCGTTATCTGGAAAACTGGCAGGACGAGATTGAAAGCGCCTTTCTCTACCGCACCTTAGCCAAGACTGAGAAACAACCCGCCCTAGCTGAGGTTTATCGGAAACTGGCGGCAACGGAGGAGTCTCACGCTCAGTTTTGGCGAGATAAGTTGGTGAATGCAGGCTATCCAGTACCTCGCAAACGAATTGGCTGGCGAACCCGAGTGCTGGCTAAGTTAGCGACTTGGTTTGGCCCCCAGTTTGTGTTGCCAACGATTAATGCAATGGAGCAGGTGGATAGTCATAGCTACGACATGCAGCCTGATGCTCAAGATACACTACTGCCTGTAGAAGAACGATCGCATGCCCGATTACTGAATGCGATCGCCAGCCCGACAGGTCAGGGGATGGATGGAGGAACGATCGCCCAGATTGAAGGTCGGCACCGGGCGACAGGGGGCAATACATTACGGGCGGCAGTGCTGGGAGCGAATGATGGCCTGCTGTCTAACCTGAGTTTAGTAATGGGGGTTGCTGGAGCAGATCTGGCCGGAAATTCGATCCTGGTAACGGGAATGGCAGGGCTGCTGGCGGGCGCTTGTTCAATGGCTTTAGGTGAATGGATTTCGGTACAAAGTTCTCGCGAATTATACGATCGCCAAATTCGGATTGAACGGCGGGAAGTGGAAGAAGTACCCGAAGAAGAGGAAGAAGAACTGGCATTGATTTATGAGGCAAAAGGATTACCTGAAGCTCAAGCTCGTTCTCTGGCTGCTCGGATTATGGCGAACAAAGCAACGGCTCTAGACACCCTGACCCGCGAAGAGTTGGGAATTGACCCGGAGGAACTCGGTGGTTCGGCCTGGGTCGCTGCTATTACCTCCTTTTGCCTGTTTGCAGTAGGCGCGATCGTTCCGGTCGCTCCCTTTTTCTTCTTGAAAGGAAGCTTAGCAGTGATTATGAGTTTGCTATGCAGTGGTCTGGCATTGTTCGCGATCGGTGCCGGTATCACATTACTAACAGGCCGCAGTGTCCTCTTTTCTGGCTTTCGTCAAGTCATTTTTGGTTTTGCCGCCGCCGGCATTACCTATAGTTTGGGACGATTATTGGGAGTTTCGATCGGAGGTTGAGACCCCAGTCAGCCTTCGCCAGACGGCTAGCGGGTGGCAGCAGTGTATGTAACTCCTGCCACACCTGAGAAACTTTTACTTGGAGGCTGGCGCTTATTCACCCTCCACTTCTACCCCCTGAATGGTCAGTACGGAACAAGGGGCATGATGCAGCACATAGTTACTGACACTCCCTAAGAAAAATTCTTTCAATCCCGTATGGCCCCGCCGCCCCAGGATAATCAGATCGGCTTCCCAAGTATCAGCAAGGGTGCAAATCTTGCGGCCCGGATCGCCAGGGCTTTGAGTAAATTCAGCAGCTACCCCAGCGGCAGAAACTTCTTTCGCTAGCTTTTGCAGGAACTCCAGTCCCTGCCGTTCATACACCTCCCACTGCTGGGTATAGGCTCGGATGGCTTCCTCATGTAAACCGGGGTAAACACTATCTGGTCCTAGATATACGGGAGTCGGATAGTCTTCATCCATGGGAGACAGTACATGCAACAGCATAATCGTGCCGCCCGATAGCTTGGCCAGATCGATCGCTTCATGAACCAGCGTGTCATCAGTCATGCTCGGGGAAACAGCAACAAGGATTTTCTTGAACATAGTATTTTGAGGAATTGGGAATTAGGGAGTAGGAATTAGGCGTTGTTCTTGGAGCCAGGTATCGGAGTTTAAGTTGCTAATTTTCAGCCTTTCACCCCCCTAAACCCTAAGCCCTAACCCCTAATTCCTTTCGCCTTTAGATTATCTCTCAGCTTCGGCGATTTCGAGGATCGTCTTTAACACAGAATCCGGATTGAGGCTGATCGAGTTGATACCCTGTTCGACCAGGAAGCGGGCGAATTCGGGATAGTCGCTGGGAGCCTGACCACAGATGCCGATTTTGCGATCGTAGGCTCTGGCTGTGGTGATGGCGTATTGCACCATACGTTTCACAGTGGTATTGCGTTTGTCAAACAGGTGAGAGACTTGGGCAGAGTCGCGATCGAGTCCTAGAGTTAATTGGGTCAAGTCGTTGGAGCCAATAGAGAAGCCGTCAAAGATTTCACTGAATTCATCGGCCAGGATGACATTGCTGGGCAGTTCACACATAACGTAGATCTGTAAGCCGTTTTCACCCCGTTTGAGGCCGTTCTTTTCCATTTCCGCTATCACCCGCCGACCTTCATCTGGAGTACGGCAGAAGGGAATCATCAAAATCACATTGCTGAGGCCCATGTCCTCCCGAACGCGCTTCATCGCCTGACCTATCCTAAATCTAGGTTGGATTTTGGCTGCCTGCTCAAGTTGCATCTAGATATGGAGTGCCTGTTCCAGGAAAAACATTCAAAACACCAAATCTAGTAGCCAAGTTCCCAACGATCGCGTACCCTTAGTCTCAGCCGTATCATAGGTTTGAGTCCTTATGTCTTTTGTGGGTCTGCATATTCACAGTGACTATAGTTTGCTAGATGGGGCCAGTCAGCTTCCAGAACTGATCGATCGCGCCGTAGAGTTGGGAATGCCTGCGATCGCCCTCACGGATCATGGGGTGATGTATGGGGCGATCGAGCTGCTGAAGGTGTGCAAGAACAAAGGCGGGGTGATCAAACCAATCATCGGCAACGAGATGTATGTGATTAACGGCGATATTACCAAACAGGAGCGTCGTCCTCGTTACCATCAGGTTGTATTGGCAAAGAATACCCTAGGCTACAAGAATCTGGTGAAGCTAACCACCATTTCCAACCTGAAGGGGATTCAGGGCAAGGGCATCTTTTCCCGTCCTTGTATTAACAAGGAATTGCTGGAGCAATATCACGAAGGCTTGATTGTTACTTCCGCCTGTTTGGGTGGGGAAGTGCCGCAGGCAATTTTGCAGGGCAGACCAGAAGTAGCCCGTCGGGTGGCGCAGTGGTACAAGGATTTGTTTAGCGAGGACTATTACCTGGAACTTCAGGATCACGGGTCGCCGGAAGACCGGATTGTGAATGTAGAACTGGTGAACATTGCCCGAGAACTGGATATTCAAATCATTTGCACCAATGATTCCCACTACATTTCCTGTTATGACGTAGAAGCTCATGACGCGCTGTTGTGTATTCAAACCGGGAAACTGATTACGGAAGATAAGCGGCTGCGGTACAGCGGCACGGAATACCTGAAATCGGCAGACGAAATGCGCTTGCTGTTTCGCGATCACTTAACAGCAGACGTGATTGAGGAAGCGATCGCCAATACCCTGTCTGTCGCGGAAAAAATCGAAAGCTACGACATTCTGGGCGAACCTCGAATTCCTAACTATCCCATTCCCGAAGGCATGACTGCCGATGAATACATGGCTGAAGTCGCCTGGGAAGGATTGCTGAAACGACACAAATGTTCCTCCCGTGACGAAATCAAACCGGAGTACCGCGATCGCCTGGAATACGAACTCCAGATGATGCAGCAGATGGGATTTGCGACCTACTTCCTCGTCGTGTGGGATTACATCAAGTTCGCCCGCGATCGCGGCATTCCTGTGGGGCCAGGTCGGGGATCAGCCGCCGGATCGCTGGTGGCCTATGCAATGGGCATCACCAATATTGATCCAGTGCATCATGGTTTGCTATTTGAACGCTTCCTGAATCCCGAACGGAAGTCGATGCCGGATATTGACACGGACTTTTGTATCGATCGCCGGGATGAAGTGATCCAATATGTCACCGAGAAATACGGTACCGAGCGGGTGGCGCAGATTATTACTTATAACCGGATGACCTCCCGTGCCGTGTTGAAAGATGTGGCGCGGGTGCTGAATGTGCCCTATGGGGAATCCGATCGCATGACGAAAATGATTCCCGTGGTGCGCGGCAAACCCACCAAGCTAAAGGTGATGATTTCCGATGACACACCTGCCCCGGAATTTAAAGAGAAATACGACAAGAATCTCACGGTTCCGGGGACAGAACCCGCTGTCACCTATCGCCGCTGGATCGACATGGCAATGCGAATTGAAGGCACGAACAAGAGTGTGGGGATTCACGCGGCAGGGGTGGTGATTTCCGCCCAACCACTAGATGAAATTGTGCCCCTCCAGCGTAACGAGGATGGAGCCGTCTTTACCCAGTACTTCATGGAAGATATTGAGTCTCTAGGGCTACTGAAGATGGACTTCTTGGGACTGAAAAACCTGACGATGATTCAGAAAGCGTTGGAACTGATTCAGCAAAATCGAGGACTGGCACTGGATCTCGATCGCCTGCCCCTGGATGACCCCGCAACCTACAAGCTATTGGCTCGCGGCGAACTAGAAGGCGTGTTCCAGTTGGAGTCTTCCGGGATGCGGCAAATTGTCCGCGATCTGAAGCCATCTGGCCTGGAAGATATTTCCTCCGTCCTGGCCCTCTACCGTCCGGGACCGCTGGATGCGGGACTGATTCCCAAATTCATCAACCGCAAACACGGGCGAGAAAAGATCGATTATGCCCATGAGATTCTCAAGCCCATCCTGAATGAGACCTACGGCATCATGGTCTATCAGGAACAGATCATGAAAATCGCGCAGGATATGGCCGGGTACTCATTGGGACAAGCCGATCTACTGCGGCGGGCAATGGGGAAGAAAAAGAAATCGGAAATGGAAAAGCACCAGGAAATATTTGTCTCTGGTGCTAAGGAACGGGGCGTGGAGAAGAAAGTCGCCACCGATTTGTTTGATCAAATGATCAAATTTGCCGAGTACTGCTTTAACAAATCTCACTCCTGCGCCTACGGCTATGTCACCTATCAAACTGCCTACCTGAAAGCCAATTATCCCGTTGAGTACATGGCTGCCTTGCTGACGGCCAACAGTGGCGATCAGGACAAGGTACAGAAATATATTGCTACCTGCATCTCAATGGGCATTCAGGTGCAACCCCCAGATATTAATCGCTCCGGTGTGGACTTCACTCCCACAGGTAACAGCATTTTGTTCGGTCTATCGGCAGTCCGCAATGTCGGGATGGGCGCGATCGAAGCCATTCTGCTGGTACGAGAAGAGGGCGGCCCCTTTAAATCCCTGGCTGACCTGTGTGCACGGGTGGCCTGCTCCGAGAACGCTCGCGTCGATGCCCGCGCCCTCAACCGTCGCGCATTGGAAGCCCTGATCTACTGCGGAGCCTTTGACCAACTGGAACCCAACCGCAACCAGTCTCTCCACGACCTGGAACTGGTACTGGACTGGGCCCAATCCCGCGCCCGCGATCGCGCCAGTGGTCAGGGCAATTTGTTCGATTTACTGGCCAGTACTCCTTCGGTTCAGGAATCTGCCGCCAGTTTCGATGCGGCCCCCAAAGCTCCTGTTGTACCCGATCTTCCCCAACAGCAACGGCTGCAAATGGAAAAGGAAACTCTCGGCTTTTACATCTCGGATCATCCCTTACGTTCCATTCGCGAAGCCGCCCGCATTCTGGCTCCCATTAACCTCAGCGATATCGGGGATTATTCAGAAGGAGCAACGGTCAGTGCGATCGCCCTGATCTCCTCTGTGAAACCTGTTGTCACTAAGAAGGGCGATCGCATGGCGATTCTGCAACTGGAAGATCTCACCGGACAGACGGAAGCAGTGGTCTTTCCCAAATCCTACGAACGAGTGCAGCAACACATCCAGCCTGATCTGCGGGTAATGATCTGGGGCAAAGTCGATCGCCGGGATGACCAGACCCAATTCATCGTGGAGGACATCGAACCCGTGGAAGCCGTCTACATGGTGATGGTGGAACTAGATCCCAAAGTCGCCAGCGACATCGAGCAACAACACCGTCTCCGCAATGTGCTATTGCAAAATAAAGGCGAGGACGATCGCGCTAAAGTGCCTGTCGTGGCGATCGTCAAAAACCAGGAAAAACGCCACTTCGTCCGCTTTGGTTCCCAATTCCGTGTTCAGAACCATCAGGCCACCGTCAACGCCCTTACCAAAGCCGGATTTCAGGCTAGAGCTTCATCCCTTGTTGGTGGAGCTTAATTGATATGTGGATGTGGGTGGTAACCTCGAGATCAGCAGCAAAGGTTTATGGCATCAAGAGTGCTGCGGAGGTTCGTTGGACTGAAAGGATTTGGGGTTAAAGGGGACCTCCGGATTAAACGGTTGAGCTTTGGTATCGTTAGCAGGTTTGCTTTCAGCCCAGCGCCGTGCCACATTAATAAAATCGGACGGCATCATAATTATCGTCGTCGTGTTGTTCTCGGCTCCAATCTCAGTGAGCATTTGTAAGCGACGCAATTCCAGGGCCGAAGGGTTAGCACTGATATTTTGGGAGGCTTCCGCCAGTTTAAGAGAAGCCTCTTGCTCTGCGGTGGCTTTAATTAGACGAGCACGCTTTTCCCGAATCGCTTCGGCTTCTTTGGCCATCGCTCGTTGCATTCCCGTAGGAATTTCCACATCCTTCATTTCCACTCGCTCAATCACAATTCCCCAGGGTTCAGTGATTTCATCCACAATTTCCTGCACCCGGATATTGATCTTGTCGCGGTTCTGCAATACGTCATCCAAAATGTTCTGGCCTACAACATTTCTTAAAGTGGTAAGTGCCACTTGATAGACTGCAGCTTCGTAATTCTCAACCCGGTTAATGGCTTTAGCAGGATCCAGAATTCGGTAGTAGAGTACAGCATTAACGCGAATGGTTACACTATCAGCCGTGACAGTTTCCTGTGGCTCGATATTGACCGTTTTGGTTCGCACATCCAACTGCACCTTCTGATCAATCCAGGGCAGGATGAAATATAACCCTGGCCCTCGCACTCCCTTCAGGCGACCTAACCGGAAGATGACACCACGTTGATATTCGCGATCGAGCTTGATTCCCTTACTGACAGACAAAATAATGAAAACGGCTACGAGGCTAGCAATTACACTTCCCATGGGTTCGGCCTCATCCTATTTACATACTCATTCTAGGCATGTTCTAAAGGTACTGAGGACTAATGCACTGCACTAGAATCCGCTGGACATTGGATTGGCCCGTCTAAAGCCTGGGGCAAAACGGGAGCCACGGTAGACGGTTGGTTGGTTTCGCAGACGATCGCGCTGGTCGGCCAATCAGGTGTAGAGGCTCTCGTCAAGACGACAGTTCCGGCATAACTTTTCAAATTATCGGATTTGGGAATAGCGGTGACTACTGCCTGAGTATCGTTAGGCAGGATGAGCTTATAGGTGTAACCGGAACCCTGGGAAATTAAGGCTGCAGAGCGCTCTAATTCTTCCAGACTGGTAGCAAAGCGATTATTTTGCTTATAAAAATTTTGTTGCGCCTTGTTCATCTGCAGCAGGTAATTCCTGACGTAGGCCTGCTGGCTCTCAACCGACTGTTTGCCGCCCATCAAGGAATTACCGCTGGGAACAGTTGATACGTCTGCAGACACCTGAGACTCGCTGTGAGTTTGAGAGTAAATCAGGATGGCTACCGTACCGCCGATCGCAAAGGCTCCCAGCCCGACTACAGCCGCCAGCACATAGCGATTACCGTGTTGCACTTGATAAGCCAGCTTCTGCAGGTAGAACTGCCAGCGATTTTTAGGCCGCTTCACACCCTTTTTAGGCATTCGGGGAGGGCCAACTGGAGCTACAGCCTGTGCCAGTGCTTGCTCCGGCTCCGGCGGCACGGGAGGTTCCTCGACAGCCACAGCCACCGGCTGGAAGTTTTGAGCAAACGTGGGTAAGGCGGGTTCACCGGCAGGCTGCGGCACTTTGATGGTCGGAGGAACAGCGACTCGCGGAGTGGGAACTGGAGTCGGAGCGCCTAACTGAAATCCATCCATCCAGATGGGTGTTTTCTCGCCCGTTTTTTGCGCATAGAGCTTGACCTGATCAATGGGAATGGCTCCCAGATTGGTTAACCCCGTTCGGGCAAAAGTAACCAGGGCAGACTGGCTGAGGGGTTCTGCGGATGAAAACAGAATGTGCAGGCACCGATCTTGCAAGGACGCTTTGACCGTTACTCCCTTAGGTTGTAATACCACATTCATTAAGGATGCGATCGCCTGTGGATTGCCCTGCTTGGCAAGTCCCAATACATCAGACTGAGTCATCATAGATTCCTTAGCCAGCCTCAACAGTAAAAAGTTTCTATCAAGATACTCCTAATTTCTCAGATGGGTGCAAACTTTTTCTCCAGGCGGATTGCCCGGTCATCAACTCCACAACATCCATGCCATTCCCAATCACTCCTGGCACACTAGGATAGCCTGCCGAGGCTCCTACCAGGAACAAATTCGGTAGTTCCGTGACGTATCCCAGGCGGTTCAGGCCCACTTGCTGGGGAATCAATTTAGCTCCATAGATATTCCCCTGGGGCTGCCCCAGATAGAATTCACTGGTGGTTGGCGTGCCGTAGACCTTCATTCGAGCATAGGTGTTCACGTCAGGGATTAAATCCTGCACGCTGGTCATAATCTGTCGATAGACCTCCCGTTTCTTCGCCTTGTATGCCTTCGGATCGGTCTGGCTCAACTGGTGGAACGGCTCATAGGGACAAACAGTGGCAATTTCCAGAACATGATGCCCTGCCGGAGCCATGCCCGGTTCCCTGGATTTCATGGTCGGGCAGGACAGGAAAATCCAGGGTCGGCTCAAATCACCCTCTAACTGGCGCTGGTACTCCTGGTTCAGGTTGCCCGTCGGATAGTACCAGACATTCCAGTTACCAATTCCGTACCGTTGTGGATCAAAGCGGCTATCCAGTCCGAGGTAGATATTGAAGGCACTGGCCGAATACTCATAGCCCGTCAACCGCTGCCGTTCCCGATGGCTCAAAGCATCGTCCTGGTGCATTAACTGAACTGTCAGTTTTGGATCCAGATCGCTGACGTAAGCATGACGAGCTGTATAAGTTTCCCCTCCCGCCTGGATGCTCTGAACGCGATGATTTTCAACCTGAATGTGTTCGACCGGAGTGGACAGCTTGACCACGCTTCCACCCTCGGTGATCGCGGCAACGATCGTGTCTACAAAGTGTTTGAAGTGATGGGTCGGATAATAAGCCCCTTCGGAATAGTCCCAGACGAGGGAGGTATGGGTCAGCAGGGCAATTTCCGCAGGTGGCAGAGCATAGTCACCGCTTTGTCCCGCTAATATCCCCTGCAGTTTCAAGGAAAGGCCCGCTTCCTCATAGAGATCCTGTAAGGTCCAGTTGCGTTTCAGGAACAGATGCCAGTATTTGGGCAGTTTCAGCCAGTCTGTCCACTTCTGGTGATACCAGCGAACTTCTCGCACCAGATTGTGGATGTCTTGATGCAGGTGCTTAATTTCGTCGCAGTAACGGTTGATGGCTGGAGCTTCTTCGGGATAGGTGGCCAGCAGGCGATCGCGCAGGTTCTCCCAACCAAGAGGAATTCGGAAATCAGCATAGGGAGTGATGACGCGATCGATGCAATCAGGATCCAGGCTATTGAAGGCAACATCCCGTTCGATGTAATTTAAGAACTGGGAAATAGTTTGACCGGGGCCGCACTGGGAAATGTAATGCACATCGGCACAGAAGCGGTATTCCCCATAATCAAAGGTGTGGCAGCAGCCTCCCGGCAGATAGTGCTTTTCTAAAACCAGCACTCGATAGCCCTGGCGGGTTAAACAAGCGGCGGCTGACAAACCACCTAATCCAGCCCCTAAAATCACATAATCAAAAACTTCCATCTAAGCTTCCTCCACATTTTATTCAGTCAGTGGACTTGATACTTGAATGAGATATGAAATTGGAAACAGAAAAATAAATTGGAAAGCAACCTTCAGGCAGAAGATTTTATTTAATTCAGTTAATCAAAATAAAGATAGATCGATTCAAGTTAGCCTTCCAGAATACAAATTTTCAGGTGAACTATGTCCACTCCTCAGGTTCCCTTTGCTGAAGTGATATAACCTTTACTCTATCTTGAGCCTACCAAATCTATTAAGATGCATTTCTCCTGGTTGAATAATCTTTGCGTTTCTCAATCTGAATTTACGTTTTGCTCATATCCACAAATTAATAGACTTGTCGGGAAATAAGGGAGAATAGAGAGCAGTCATGGGTCGGGTAGATGCTGAACATTAAGCGGGTGCTGAAAGAAGACCGCTTGCTGCGAACCTTAACTGGCTTGAACCGAAAGGCATTTGAAGAGCTACTGGCCCCGTTCAGTTCCCTGATAGCATCGAAGCGTTTTTAGAGCAATTTCCAGACGTTAAACGGGTGATGCTTGATGGAACAGAGCGTCCGATTCAACGACCACAAGAGACTGAGGCTCAGAAGGCAAACTATTCAGGGAAGAAGAAATGTCATACTCGCAAACATCTAGCAGCTGTCGATGAAAAACCAAGCGAGTCTTGGTTCTGACCCAATCGCGGCCAGGAAAATTGTATGATAAACGGTTTCATGATGAGGACGATATTGCCGGTGCGATTCCTGAGGCGATTGCTATTGAAGTTGATTTAGCTTTTTAGGCTTGCAAAAGGAGTATGACAACATTCACTTGCTGTAGTCAAGCGTTACAACGCTGTGAGTGCGATTTATCGAAATCGAAAAGCGGGATTTGATGACCATTTAATGCTGACAGCAGCAGGATTATGGAACTTTTACCTGATTGCAGCTTAGGAAGAACAACTCAAAAGCTTCTGTTAGCTAACTTCGTTCTTATTTCCCGACAGTTCTATTGTTAAATTCATTCTATGAAAAATTTGCTAAAGCCACCAGTCAGTTATAGCCCGTATGGCTTGGGTTGAACCTTATCAAACTGCGTATGTCAGCTATTTAACAGCGCGATCTCATTTTATTAACAAACGTAAATTTGCATAAATACTTATAGCACTCCGGGAAATATTGAAGTGGACGGGGGCCATCCCTTTCTCACGCAAAAGCTTTGTAAGTTAATTCAGTCTGAACCTGTCATTCCTGCCGATTCAGAAGCCGCCTGGGTAGAACGGTTAGTCAACAAATATATGGTGAGTAATTGGGAATATCAGGATAAAGCACTCCACTTGAAGCCCATACGCGATCGCCTGCTGAGAAAGGAAGACCAAATCAACCGCATTCTGGAATGTTATCAAACTGTATTGCAAGGCAAGACTTTAGCCCATGAGGATAGCCGCGAACGCCTGGAATTGCGACTGTCTGGCCTGATTACTCCGATCGACGGCAAATTGCAGGTCAGCAATCGCATCTATGCTTGCGTGTTTAATCAAACGTGGCTGAATGAAGTGCTGGCAAGCCAGCGACCTTACGGTTCTGCCTTATTAGCGTGGCAGGACTCCCAACAGGATCAAATCCATTTAGTGCGAGATGAGGATCTAGAAGCTGCTCAACGGTGGGCTGAAGATAATCAGGAACAGTTCAATGAGAACGATCGCCAGTTTTTAGGAGCCAGCCTGAATCACCAGATTACCACCAAAGCCGAAGCGGAAGCTGATCGCATCTTGTTCGCCGCTTACTGACAGGCAGAGCAGATTGTGGTTTGGGCGATCGTCGTTCTTATCGCATCCTTAATTCTAGGAATTTTGAGCATTCACCCATAGGGGCGCAGCACTTGGCAGAAAATTTTTGGCTTGATTCGAAGACTTTGCCCAAATGCTACGCCCTTACTCACAGAGTCTAACGGTTCAAAATACAACTCAGAATCAAGAAAAACCATCACCACACACAGTAAATGAATTACCTGTGCGAGTGATAGCTTATCCGGAGTCATTGGCTGCATCGATCGCCAATGGCTTTAGGCAGGGAGATACGTTGCAGGATTGGTGTCACCGCTGCCGAAATTTTGCGTCCAGTAGTTAGTGTAGTTGACGCTGCCCGTGTCATTAGCCAGATGATAGTAGCCAACACCCAATTCGGTGAACCTGGGGTTCAGCATATTGGCTCGATGCCCTGGACTGTTGACCATCCCTGCACCACCTGTTCCGGGGTAGCATAGCCTGCTGCAATATTTTCACCCCAGGTATTCGATACATAGCCAACCTGCCTCATGCGATCGCCCGCACTGAAACCATCACTTCCGGTATGGCTAAAGTAATCCCGCAACGCCATATCGGTGGAATGGTTAAGGGCAGCCGCATTTAACTCTGCATTCAACTGGAGCGGAGCCACTCCATTTTGTACCCAAAACTGATTGGTCAACTCCAGAACCCGTTGCACAAAATCTGACATTGGCGCTGGGGCGGGGATAGGAGTTGGGGTGGGAGTCGGCGTTGGTGTGGGAGTGACATCGGCCAAGTTCAGCGTGTAGTTGGTGTTGCCGATGGATTGATAGACACGCACGTAATAAGTACCTGGATTCAGCGGGCGGTTGATTATTTCATTGGCAGTCCCTGCACGATTAGATGTGTTGAGTATAGAACCATTACTCCCTAACAGTTGCACACCGGCATTTGCACTTATGCCGCTGAGAGTGAGGTTAAAATTTGTCACTTGGCTGACTGCAAAACGGTAGTAATCATTGCGATCGCTACTGCCCACAAAATCTGCACGAG
The DNA here is from genome assembly GCF_052746595.1 of Leptodesmis sp. Taxonomy (NCBI): domain Bacteria; kingdom Bacillati; phylum Cyanobacteriota; class Cyanophyceae; order Leptolyngbyales; family Leptolyngbyaceae; genus Leptodesmis; species Leptodesmis sp. Next base: position 2,809 of record NZ_JBRAGO010000095.1, on the reverse strand, counting down.
TGATGGGAGTTTTGCTTAATGATCCCAGATCCAGCGCAGAACCTAATGTATTTTCTGGATCCGTTGTTACTGGCGACGAAGCAGCACTAACTCTCAGAGAATTGTCTGACATGAGTGGATCTCTGAGCATTGAACGATTTGTAGTCAGAAACCCATTGGATACATCCGTTGTTAAAGGTGATGATCCAGTAAATTGAACATTGGATGATTAGGAAAACATAATGGTAATTTCTCCTTGGTGAGTGCTTGAGTGCAGCTACCCCGACGAGAATAGCCATGAATTTAGCAGCAGCGAGTGAACCCAGCCCCATCCTGTAATCCGGAAAAACCAGGCTAGGCGATCGCTGAAAAACTTTTACATCACCAGGATTCTGTGCCGTGTTAAATCGCCCAATGGCATTTTGACTAACTGAGTGCTGCAAAACATCCAGCCTCGTCGAGGATCACGCTGCTAAGAATAGTGGACTAAATAATCTGTGTAGATTGAGTTGAGGTGCACAACCCAACATTTTCTGAACGTTGGGTTCCATACTTCAACCCACCCTGCGCCAGCGAAATTATTTATCCACTGTTGGTTTACTACTACTCTGTTGAATTATTTGAGAAACACCCTGATTCAGAGCATGAGGCAGAAACCCTAATTCTTTGGTAGACCCCCTAATTGCCAAGCTGTCAGCTACGTTACAAGGTTACAAGGTGCACATTAGCGTTGTAGATTAGCGTTAGACGGTTTCTCAGTTGTCTACCTGACACACGATCACCCCTTTCATTGACCATTCAACTTTCCTTAAAAAAGCCAATTTTCAACGAAAAATCGCCAATCAAGGGCAATCCTACTTTTAGTCAAACCTTGCTCGATCCAGCAAAGATTTTTTGAAAACTCAAATAAATTTCTGAATTGCAGATTGGAAATTTACACCGTTGTCCATACAGATTGTGGCAGTTTTCCCCTTGGCTTCCTTTCCCTAACAACAAAAAGATTGTTTTGTTATTGCATGCGATCGATCGTTCGATATTGAATCGCTTCGGCAATATGCTGTGGCTGCAAAGCTTCGTCTCCAGCTAAATCCGCAATGGTACGGGAAACCTTCAAAATGCGATCGCTGGCCCGTACTGATAATCCCAATTTACGAATTGCCGCCTCCAGTAAATTGCGTCCGGCCTCATCCAGGGGACACCACTGGCGTAAGTTGCGGGCTTGCATTTCGGCATTACAGCGGAGGTTAGTTCCTTTAAATCGTTCCTGAGCAATCGCTCGTGCCGCCTGTACTCGTTCCCGGACAGTGGCCGATCCTTCCCCGTTCGGTTGCTGGGTAATCTCTTCTGGCTTCAGGCGATTGACAGCGACTTGCAGATCAATTCGATCCATTAACGGGCCAGAGAGTCGTGCCCAGTATTGTTCTCGCGATCGAGGGGTGCAGGTGCAGGGTTGTACCGTATCCCCATAAAAGCCGCAGGGACAGGGATTAGTACTGGCAACCAGAGTAAATTGAGCCGGAAAAATCACAGACTGTCGGGTTCTGGAGATCGTGACATGGCCATCTTCCAGCGGTTGCCGCAAAAATTCCAGCACATCTCGTTTAAATTCTGTTAATTCGTCAAGGAATAAAATGCCTCTATGAGCCAGAGAAATCTCGCCAGGACGGGGAAAACTGCCACCGCCGACCAAGGAAGGGCCAGAAGCAGAGTGATGGGGACTGCGAAACGGTCGGGTGGCGACCAGAGAGCCTTTATCCTTCAGCAATCCGGCAACCGAGTAAATTTGTGTCACCTCCAGCGCCTCTTCAAAGGTGAGTTCTGGCATGATCGAGGGCAAGCGACGGGCCAGCATGGTTTTACCGCTGCCTGGTGGCCCGACAAAGATTAAGTTATGTCCTCCTGCGGCGGCAATTTCCAGGGCACGACGAGCATGAGACTGACCTTTGACATCCTGCAAATCGGGGCCACTGTATCGGTTCCGCTCTAATTCTTCGATGCCGTTAACATGAGCAGCTTGGTACTGACTGGGAGCGCGAAGAAATTCACCGACTTCCGATAGGTGCTGGAAACCAAACACCGATAAGCCTTTAACCACGGCAGCTTCTCGGACGTTGTGAGATGGAACGACAAGTCCTTTGATACCCATGTGTTTAGCGGCAGCGGCGATCGCTAGCACGCCTGCCACGGGACGCAAACTTCCATCCAAACTTAGTTCGCCCAAAAACAGGAACTCATCCAGCAAATCTACATTTACCTGTTCGGAAGCAGCCAACACCCCAATGCTGATCGGCAAGTCAAAACTGGGGCCTTCTTTTCGGAGATCGGCAGGCGTTAAGTTAACTACGACTTTTCGCAGGGGGAATAGATACCCAGCATTCTTGACCGCTGCTCTGACTCGCTCTTTCGATTCCTGTACTTCCTGCGATGGTAAACCGACCACGACAATTCCGGGTAGTCCGCCTGCAATATCGACTTCCACCCCTACCTTAACAGCATCAATGCCAACAACCGATGCACTCCAGACCCTTGAAAGCATATTTTTCTTGCGATCGCTGCTCATCCAAGATGCCCAAAATTGTGCTCTGCGCAACACTCATTTACCTGATCGGCATGACTCAGATTTTCTACAGCCTTGAACTCAAGCAAAAAAAGCATACCTTGATAGAAAGTTGAATGAATATTAGTGTAGCTTTTGAATTTCTGAAAATACATCTTAGTGATGAATTGCTGAAAATACGTCTTAGTGATATAATTTTAACATTTGTTTACAATATTCTCTATGAGTGCTTTTGAGATATAGAGTTGAGTTTATTTAGGTTTTCAGTATCAA
>NZ_JBRAGO010000094.1:0-17427 GCF_052746595.1 Leptodesmis sp. | reverse complement strand
CCCCCAAGCCTGCGGCTATGGGCGGAGCACTGCGACGGATTTAGGTAGTACCAAATCATCTCTGCTGCGTCCTGTGAACAGGGTTTCTATTTCATACTGCATGGACTGAGGATCTGGGTTGGTTAAAACCTTCACTTCATTAAAACCACCCATCTCATCATCTTGGAGAATTCGTTGTAAAGCAGCAACATCTTTAACTGCGGCAGGCAAGGGATTCAAACCTGGCGCATACTCGCTAACCCCAATCAACAGCGCAACCTTTGTCATATTTGCTTCCCTGGCCTATATGGCTACAAAATCTTGGGCTGCTTTAATTGCAACTTAAAGTTCTTCCTGACTATGAGCTTTCACAGTGAGTTTCCTGCCATTGGCTTCTACAGAAAGTTCAATGGGCTTACCACCTAAGCGATCGCCCAGAAATCCCATTAGTTTTTGGACATTAGCAACATTCACCTCAACCGCGAGCAAACCTACCAAAGACCCCCCTAATGCTTTGTTGCCTTCTGGCGGATTCAGATCCGCCACACGATCCACCTCAACCTCATCCATTTCATTCAGTTCAGCCATCAGATGTTTCGCCTGCTCATCTAGCTCTTCTGGCTCTGCGTCAGGATCATTAAAGGCAATCGTCAACTTAACAGCGGCTATTCGTGGTCATACTGGTTCGGAGGGCTACTGATTCTTAAAGTCTATGTATTCAGTTTGTCACAAGCATACGGTTTAGACCTGAGGTCTTCAACCCATAAGGAAAAAAAGAAGCGGCTGAGAGAGTTTCTTCCCAACCGCTTCTTTCTTAAAGAAACTTAAAGAAAAGGCGAGTTATTCAACCGCTTGAGGTAGCAATTCGCGCTTCTCGCCTTGCAGGACTTTGACTTGACCATCTTCGTCTACATCGACGATCGCGGTATCGCCATCCTTCACCCGACCGGAGAGGATTTCCTCAGCGAGGGAGTCTTCCAGCAGTCGCATAATGGCGCGGCGAAGCGGACGGGCACCGTAACTGGGGTTGTACCCTTCCTTCACCAGACGATTCTTGAAGCTTTCGGTCACTTCCAGTGTAATGCCCTGATCCTTCAACCGATTGAAGACCTCCTTCAGCATGATGTCGGCGATCTCCTTGATCTCGTCTTCCTTGAGCTGACGGAAAACAATGATCTCATCCAGACGGTTGAGGAATTCTGGGCGGAAGTACTGCTTCAGTTCCTCGTTCACCAGAGAGCGAATCCGGTTGTATTGAGACTCGGCGGCATCTTCGGTGGCGAACTCGAAGCCAAGACCACCACCACCCTTCTCAATGACCTTAGAACCAATGTTAGAGGTCATGATCAGGAGGGTATTCTTGAAGTCCACTGTGCGACCCTTGGCATCGGTCAAGCGACCATCTTCCAGGATCTGTAACAGCATGTTGAAGACATCGGGGTGGGCTTTCTCAATTTCGTCGAATAGCACGACCGTGTAAGGACGACGACGAACAGCTTCCGTCAACTGACCACCTTCGTTGTAACCTACATAGCCCGGAGGCGAACCAATCAGCTTGGACACCGTATGACGCTCCATGTATTCCGACATATCGAGCCGGATCATGGCTTCTTCAGAGCCGAAGAAGTAGGAGGCCAGTGCCTTGGTCAACTCCGTCTTACCCACTCCAGTCGGGCCGGAGAAGATAAAGCTGGCGATCGGACGGTTGGGATTCTTCAAGCCAACACGGGCGCGACGAATTGCCCGAGAGACGGCCTTCACCGCTTCGTCCTGACCAATCAACCGTTGATGCAGGGTATCTTCCATGTGCAACAGTTTTTCAGACTCGGACTCGGTGAGCTTGTTAACGGGAACGCCAGTCCAGGAAGCGACAATCTGAGCGATGTCCTCCTCAGACACAATAGGCGTTTCATCCCCACTTGCGGCCTCACTCTTCTTGTTTTGAGCGATCGCCTTAATTTCAGCCTTGATTTCCATCTCACGATCGCGGAGGGTTCCGGCCCGGTCAAAGTTTTGGGAACGAACGGCATCGTCCTTATCCTTCAACACCTGGCGCAGTTCCTTATCCAACTCCTTAGCGGCGGGAGGCAACTGGGAGTTGATTAAGCGAACGCGGGATCCAGCTTCGTCGATTAAGTCAATCGCTTTGTCAGGCAGGAAGCGATCGGAGATATAGCGGTCTGACAACTTGGCAGCGGCTTCGAGAGCGGCATCAGAAATCTTGAGCTTGTGGTGCTGCTCATAACGCTCCCGCAGACCACGCAAGATTTCGATCGTTTCTTCAACGCTGGGTTCGCCCACCATCACGGGTTGAAACCGACGTTCGAGAGCCGCATCGCGTTCAATATGTTTACGGTACTCATCCAATGTGGTAGCACCAATACATTGCAGTTCACCCCGCGCCAGAGCAGGCTTCAGAATGTTCGCGGCATCGATCGCCCCTTCAGCCGCACCAGCCCCAATCAGGGTATGAACTTCATCGATAACCAGGATGACATTTCCGGCTGAACGGATCTCATCCATGATCTTCTTGAGCCGTTCTTCGAACTCGCCGCGATATTTGGTACCAGCCACCAGCAGGCCAATGTCCAGAGTGACGACTCGCTTGTCTTCTAAAATATCTGGCACATCATCGTTAGCGATACGTTGAGCCAGCCCTTCTGCGATCGCCGTTTTACCAACCCCGGGTTCCCCAATCAGAACCGGATTGTTTTTCGTCCGACGACCCAGGATCTGGATCACCCGCTCAATCTCTTTCTGACGACCCACCACGGGATCCAACTTACCTTCCGAGGCCAATTGCGTCAGGTTAGAACCAAATTCATCCAGCGTTGGTGTTTTGGTACGACCTTGAGGTCCGCCGGAAGTCACTTCTGCGGTTTCGCCCAGCATTCGGATCACCTGAGTACGAACCTTCGATAGGTCTACTCCCAAATTTTCCAGAACTCTGGCGGCAACCCCTTCTCCTTCGCGGATCAGCCCCAGAAGGAGGTGTTCCGTACCAATATAGTTATGGCCAAGTTGACGGGCTTCTTCCAGCGATAACTCCAGTACCCGTTTGGCTCGGGGGGTAAATGGAATTTCGACGGCAACGAAGCCAGAGCCTCGGCCAATAATTTTTTCAACTTCGATCCGAGCATCCTTGAGATTAACTCCCATGGATTTGAGTACTTTGGCGGCGACGCCAGTCCCTTCTCCAATCAGACCCAGGAGGATCTGTTCTGTACCCACAAAATTATGCCCCAGGCGGCGAGCCTCCTCCTGAGCGAGCATAATAACTTTGATAGCTTTTTCCGTGAAGCGTTCAAACATGGCGTGATTCCTGTCACCTGCTGCGTGCCGGGTACTGCTGATTCTAGCATAGTGAAATCACCCGACTGCTTCATATCAACAACCGGTGAGATTCGTGATCTCCGTACCTCTGCATCCCTGGGATTGACCAAGGCAGAAATTCACCCCAAGCTGGGATTATTTAAGGTATTTGGGAGTTAGTCAAGGGGTCGAGGGTCAGGAAAAAGTGGGGAAATGGTGGAGTGATCAAAGCTCATAGGATGAGAACCTTACCCGATTTATATTCCCTCATCCCCAATCCCTGATGCCCGATCCGCAATCCCTAAAACTCAAGGGCCAATTCCCATCTCGCCTGAGACAGCCGATCGCTAACTCTCTTTTGCCACTGTTGCAATTCCTGAGGAAAGTTGGGGTGCTGAATGCCACCTCGCCAGAGAACCAGGGCATCTTCTCCTGTGTCCTGGTAGTAGCGCTTGCGTCGCCCAGCTTCTCGAAAGCCAAATTTGGTGTAGAGAGCCAGGGCGGCCTGGTTAGATATCCGTACTTCCAACGTAGCTCTTTCTAATTGACGTTGGTAAGCCGCGGTTAGTAAGGCATACAACATCGCCTGCCCCAATCCCTGCTGCTGATAGGCCGGATCAACAGCCAACAAGGTAATGTGGGCTTCTTCGGCGATCGCCCAGGAACAGCCGAGAGCAAGTAAGGGGAAGTGGGGGGTGGGATTCTGGATGTGAGATGTAAGATGTGGGATTTCCAGTTCTTTGTCCTTCATCCTTTGTCCTTTGCCCGTAACGATTGACGGTTCGTTTGTCCTGCGACCTTTGTCCTCTGCCAGTGACGCAGGACTAATGACTAATGATTGTTGGCTCTCTGCCTTCTGCTTTAACACCAACAAATCACTATTCGGGCTATCAAGTTCCCGTTGATAGCCATCCCATGACCACAGCCCTCCCAGAGCATGCCGATCGAGTTCCAGGGCGGCTGGAATTTGGTCGGAGGTCAGTGATCGCAATTCTAGAACTTTCACAAAAACTTAAGTTTCTTCTCAGAATACACAGCAGACGATTGTAGACTGATATAGATAAACATTGTCCAAGTCCAGAACCGTAGTTTCTCTTGTATAGGAAAATGACTATAGAAAAACGATCGTTCTCTAGCTGGACTGGGTTTATAAAGTTTTTTGCCCCAATGGAGGACACAAAGCCCACGATGGTATCGCTCCCAGCCACAGAAGTTGAGAATTCCGGTCGCCGTTACTTACCCTCACTGCCATCTGCCGACGAAAATCCATCGCCGAATCAGTTTCTGTTGCCGCTCACGGCGCGGGTGAACAGCCAGGATCATCTGGAAATTGGTGGCTGCGATGTCGTGGATTTGGTGAAGCAGTTTGGTTCCCCGCTTTACATTCTGGATGAGGATACGCTGCGCCTTGCCTGTCGCCAGTATCGGCAAGCCTTTGTTCGCTACTATCCAGGGGCATCTCAACCAATCTATGCTTCCAAAGCCTGGAACTGTCTGGCCGTCTGTGCGATCGTCGCCAGCGAAGGATTGGGCATTGATGTCGTTTCCGGAGGGGAACTGTTAACGGCCTTAGAAGCCGGATTTACCCCCGATCAAATTTACCTGCACGGTAACAATAAATCCTTGGATGAATTGCGCTTTGCCGTAGAGTCTGGCATCACGATCGTCGTAGACAACTGGCTGGAACTGGAAACCCTCGCCAACTTTGAAGCCGCTGTTTCAGGCTCTGAACCAATCCCACATCCCACATCCCACATCCCACATCCCATCCGCGTGATGATTCGCCTCACCCCTGGCATCGAATGTCACACCCACGAATATATTCGCACCGGGCACCTGGACAGCAAATTTGGCTTTGATCCCAATCAACTGGATGATGTATTCCGGTTTTTGAGCAAACATCCAAATTTGTCCTGCATTGGATTACATGCTCATATTGGTTCCCAGATTTTTGAACTGCAGCCTCATGAAGATTTGGGGCCAGTGATGGTACAGTGGCTGACCAAGGCAACACAGTATGGATTGGCCATTCAGGAGTTGAATATTGGGGGTGGTCTGGGAATTCGCTACACAGAAGCGGACGATCCACCCAGTATTGATGCCTGGGTAAAAGTTGTGGCTCAGTCCCTGGCAAAGGCGTGTGACTTGCAAAACATTCCCTATCCTAAAGTGATTTGTGAGCCGGGACGATCGCTGATCGGTTCGGCCTGCGTCACGGCCTATACGATCGGGGGTCATAAGACTATTCCTGGCATCCGTACCTATATTGCCGTGGATGGGGGCATGTCAGACAATCCGCGTCCCATTACCTATCAATCCGTTTATCGGGCTGTGGTGGCCAATCGCCTGTCTGCTCCCTGCACAGAGACGGTGACGGTAGCCGGAAAACATTGCGAATCAGGTGACGTTCTCATCAAGGAGGCAAAATTACCCACCACTCAACCGGGTGATCTACTCGTCATTCCGGCCACTGGCGCATACAATTACAGCATGTCATCAAATTACAATCGCATACCCCGTCCAGCGGCTGTACTGGTTCATGCTGGGGAAGCTAATGTGATCCTGCAACGTGAAACCTACAGAGATTTGATTCGTCAAGACCGCTTGCCTGAACGTTTGCGATCGCTGACTACTGAGGTTTAGTCAACTGATTCTAGTCAACTGATTCAGCCTCAATTAGTTTTTTTAGAACCCAATGAGGGCAGAGGCTTCATCCAGATCAATGGCAGACTTTTGGAGGCAATGGCTGGCGGATCCTGTCTGGACAACATCTTTGTGCCTGATTTCCCTCCAAAATTTATTCAACCGATTTTTACCTGGCCACGTTGCGGACACCGTTTGGTCACTGATTGATGTCAGTCTGGTAATCATCCTGACTTATATGATGCTGGTCATCATCGGCGAGCGTCGCACATTGTGGATGGTGCGTGGCTTTATTATCCTTATGCTGGCGGCTGCTATTAGTACACGACTGGACTTAAGACTACTAAGCTTCGTGCTGAACAACCTGGTCATTGGCTCAGCCGTTGCGATGGCTGTCATTTTGCAATCAGAGTTCAGACGGTTTCTGGAACAATTAGGTCGGGGACAGATCCTGCAGTTGATTCAGCCGTACCAGCGGAGCCCCCACAAATCCAGTAGCACCGTGGATGAGATTGTAGATGCAGTGAAAGAACTATCGCAAAACCGTACCGGGGCACTGATGATTATTGAAACTGGCAGCCCAATTGATGAACGAGATTTTTCCGTGCCAGGAGTGCGGCTGAATGCCGAAGTATCGAAAGAGTTGTTACAAACCATTTTTCAAACTAGCACGCTATTGCATGATGGGGCTGTCTTAATCCGGGACACGCGGATTGTGGCCGCAGGTGTAATTCTGCCCCTTTCCGAGCGGACGGCCTCTCGTCAACTGGGTACTCGCCACCGGGCTGCCATGGGAATTACGGAACGGGTCGAAAATTGTATTTGTGTCGTTGTATCTGAAGAAACAGGATCTATTTCCCTGGCCGAACGGGGAATACTCAATCGACCCTTGACCAGCAGTAAACTGAAAGAGCTTTTGGATGCACGCCTGTCTCAAGGAGGCGATCGCGAAACGGTCGCACCCAGCCTTCGCAGCATTGCTTACCAAATCCTGGCTACCCCGTGGACGTTAATTAAACGGTTATTCCCAGGACGCAAACATAAAAATAAAAATTAAGTAAACCTGGAAACTACGGACAGCCATCCCAATTAACCGTAGTGTTCACTGGATTTTAGGGCATAGTCAAATCTGGAGAAACCATGACCGCAAACTCAACCGTCCTGCAACTGTTACCCGCTGACCTGCAACGAGAGCGTCTACCCCGACATGTTGCCGTCATTATGGATGGCAACGGTCGCTGGGCAAAACGGCGGGGAATGCCACGAATTATGGGTCATCGGCGGGGAGTCGATGTCCTGAAAGATTTATTGCGGTGCTGCCGCGATTGGGGTATTGAAGCGTTAACCGCCTATGCCTTTTCCACCGAGAACTGGGGTCGCCCGTTGGAAGAAGTGGAGTTTCTTATGATGCTGTTCGAGCGGGTACTCAAGCAAGAACTGCGTGAAATGATGCAGGAAAAGGTTCGTATTCGGTTTGTTGGCAATCTCCATGCCTTACCGCTTTCCCTGCAAGCTGAAATTGAACGGGCTGTGGAGGCTACTGCCAATAATTCCGGGATTCAATTCACAGTGGCCACGAACTACGGGGGACGGCAAGAAATCATCCAGGCGTGCCGTAGTATTGCCGAAAAGGTACAACAGGGATTAATTGAGCCGGAGCAAATTGACGAAGCGTTATTTGAGCGGCATCTCTATACTGCAGGAATTTGTGACCCAGACTTACTTATCCGCACCAGTGGCGAAATGCGCCTGAGTAACTTCCTCCTCTGGCAAATGGCCTATGGAGAACTGTATGTCACCAATACCCTGTGGCCCGACTTCGATCGCAACGAATTCCACCAGGCTCTCTGTGCTTACCAACAACGAGACAGAAGGTTTGGAAAGTTATGAATTGAAACTTACGGCCCTGCAAAAATGGCATCTTCAATATCTTGACGGCTGAGGGAGTATTTGAACGATCGCTGTACAGCACGATCGCCTTCTCCAAAGTTGAAATAGCGGACGGTTAATTGATCCACATCTAACCAGAGTTTGGCTTTCCAGGTGGGTTGTTCAAGATACCAGCAATGCAGATCGGTCTTATCTTGCTGGCAACCACGATCGGCCAACCAGCGTTCAATTTCAGGTAAGGGGTGGTTGTATAGCGGAGCATCAGCGGGTGGAAGGGTCATGCTGTTCATAAGGATTAACAAAGCTTTTTGAGAGCAGCGGCTCAGGACGCATCCTTTTGCAGGGCATCAGGTAAAAACTCAGGCGAAGCCAAGGGAACAGGGTTCTCTACAGGTGGTTGAGAGGGTAGCCCTGATGTAGGTGGTTGGAAAGATGCCTTTGTTTGGTTTGGCAAAGCAATCGCCGGTGCTGGAGACAGTTTAGTTTTGTCTAAGAAATCGGTGGAACGAACAGGTGCTGGGTCAGAAGTTGGGGCAGTCTGAACCAAGGGCAGCCCAGTATCATTTTGTACTATTTTGGTTTGCAGTAACGCTTCTCCCCGCGTTAGCCCAACCATGATAGCTAGACACAAACATCCAACCAGGGTAACACCCATGATAAATAAGGCAAACAATTCTCCAGGAGACAAAGGGCGATCGGTCGGATCCAGATAGGCGGATGAGGATTGATACTTGCGCGGTTGTTGCGCAGGCGTGTTTAAGTTCGGTAAGGGTTGAATGACTGGAACAGACAAGTAACCAATTTTACGGTCATACACTTCCCGGCGTTCTGGGTTGCTGAGCGTGGCATAGGCTTCATTCAATTGCTGAAACTTGGCAGTAGCGATCGCCGTAGGCAGCTTTGTTGTGTCGGGGTGGTACAGCTTGCTCAAGTCCCGATAGGCTTGCCGGATATCTCGCATTGAGGCGGAAGGATGCACACCCAGCAACCCGTAATAGCTGTCATCCAACACTTTTTGATAGAGCTTTCTAGCTGCTCCACGCCTGGGGGCTGTTCGATCCTCACTCACGCCAGTTTCACTAGGTTAAAGATTTAAGGAATGGTCTAACTTCTGAACATTTTAACGGTTACAGGAGGTTGCAGGGATGCCATTAATTGCGATCCCTAAGGAAGTGGATAATTCCCAATCCTTAATCCCCCATCCCCATTAACTGACCTGCTCTGGATACTCCTAATATTCCTGCCAATAAAAACCAGCCATACCAGTTAAGGCGGGCATCGAACAGGGTGATATCAAAGAGGGAAAATCCTGCACAACTGAGGAAAGCGATCAGGAAGGTCAATAGAATCCAGCGATCGCGACTATCCCCAAAACTGGACAGTTGCCTGAACCCCTGAACTACTGCCCAACCGACCAGTCCTAAAAACAGCAGAGCGGCTGGAATACCAGTCTCACACAGTAGCATTAATGGCAAGTTATGAGGATGACCTAACTTAAATTGAGTCTGAGCTTCATACAAGGGACTGAAGTTTCTTAACCCCCAGCCTGTCCAGGGCCGTTGTTGCGTGAGATGCAACGCAAATTGCCATTGAGTCGTTCTTAAGGTCGGAATTGGGCGATCGGGATACAGTTCATCGGTGAGCCGTGCCCAAAAGAAGGCTGGAACGATGTGTCGTAACCCTTCTCGTAAAGGAGAAGGGGCAAAGGACGCTCCCAGCACCATCCCTGCCACGGCACTCATACCCATCCACAACCAATACCAGCCCCGGTACAGCCCGTAGGCAAGACAGGCGATCGCGGCGATCACCCAGGCATTCCGGGAATTGGTCAAAATCAGCGCGATCGCATTCCCCAGAACTGCCAGGGTTAAAAATAGAACTTGCGAGTGGCAGGATAACCAATTGGGGACTTGGGATTTAGGACTTGGGATTTTGTGTGGTTCTTTGTCCTTAGTCTTTCGTCTTTTGTCCTCTGCCAATGAGCAATGACCAATGACCAATGACGAATCTTTTACCTTCTGCCCTCCTTCTCCTACAGCCTCCATCCAAAGTCCCATCGCCAGAGAGAAACTGATCACCAGATAACTTGCCAGCACGTTGGCATAAAAAAAGATAGAAGACATCCGGCCTGGAGGAGTCCCTTTGGGGTCAATGTTCCAATCCAGCAGCACCCACAGAATTTGAGGATGGAAGGGCTGCTGCAAACCCATTCTCCCGGCCAGCATCTGTAGCAGGCCAATCAGAACAACGGGTACAGAGGTGCAGACAACAAGCCAAGCCATCCGACGTAGTTGTGCGGGAGATTGAATCAGTTCACTGAGAACAGCAAACCCCAGAAAAAAGGGCAGGAAGTTAAACAACCCGAGAAAGGCGTCTCCAGGACGAGCCGCGAAATTAGCACCGAGCAGCATCAAGATACTGAGTGCAGTTAATCCCTGGTTGAAGGGACGGGCCAGCATCAACTTGGCATGAGTTTTCCAGAGGGCCAGCAGGCCAAAGAAAATGCCAAAACTAGCCAACAGTGGGCTAAATGGTAAAACGATCAAGGCCAGTTGTACCCAGTTCCAGGACAAGTGCAATCGCGGATCGGGGTGATCTTGTAATGGGAGTTGCCACTTCTGGAGCGATCGTTTAAGCAGGTTCAAAGCACTCCACACGGGTCAGGCGAATTTGAGCCAAGGCATAAATGGTGGGAATAATGCGCCCATAGTTCGAAGAAATCGCTCGCCATCCTAAATCTGCGAAAAACCAGGCCCACAACGCTGGCCCTAAACAGGCAAACACTCCCCGCACGGCTGCATACCGGGCCGCACTAACTGCCATTCCCTGACGAGCCATTTGTACAGTCAGGTGCCTCTGGAACTGAGTTGCGATCGCTCCACCCAGAGCCGCCGCCTGTTGCGCGACCTGATAGCGGGCAAAGTGCAACGCAAATTGATGAGCAATCAGTTGCAGCACCAACGGACGCACCAGAGAAGTGACCGCCAGAGCGGTACCGCCTTTCACTAGCAGACTCATGGGATCCTGCTGGGCAGCTAGAGGCAACTGGGGCAGAAGCTGAGACTTGGTGAGAGATTGCTTCAATTGCAGGGTTAATTCTCCCTTTTCCGACGCTGGCAGTTGTTTCCAGGCCTGTCCCAGGAGCGCTAAAAAGACTTCCGCTTCCAGATCGATGGTAGACATGGAGGCTTTGTAAGGCAGTTTGAGGTAACGGCAAACCTGAATCAGGATCTGGCGATAACTCAGTTGCCTGGTCTTACCACTTAAAACTGTCATGCCATCCGCTGCTAAGAAGCGAATGCGATCTTCCAGGGAGTCCAACCACGCCTCCCGCTCCTGGCTCTGAACCTGCAGAGGAGCAGGCGTATGTAGATAATCCAGTGGGTTAAATTTAGGACGGAAGAGAATCTCCGTCAGGTCTTGTAACTCCTCATCCGTTGCCCATTCCAGAGCCGTTCTCAGTTCGTCCACCGCAAAACCTCGCTTCCTACCGCATGATGGCAATATTCTACTAAATGTCGTTCAGGTCTGTATTTTCGCGATCGCTAATGGCTACACTAGCGCAAAGTAATGCGAAGTAGAATGAAGAGCATGGAACGCGAAGTAATCACTCTTTTATCCAGCCGAGAAATAGAAAAAATGCGGCGGGCGGGTCGTCTCGCCGCTGAACTTTTGCATTACTTAGGCACACTGGTACAGCCAGGAATCAGTACGCTAGAACTGGATAACGAAGCCGAGCGCTGGACTCAAAAGCACGGAGCCAAAAGTGCCCCTTTGGGTTACAAAGGCTATCCCAAATCGATTTGTACCAGTGTCAATGAAGTGGTGTGTCACGGCATCCCAAGTGCCAAGCAGATTCTCAAAGAAGGCGACATTATAAATATCGATGTCACATTAATTGTAGATGGCTATCATGGCGATACGTCCAAAATGTTTTTTGTGGGAGAGCCATCACCGATCGCCCGCAAGTTAGTAGAAGTAACAGATGAATGCCGCCGTCGGGGAATCGCAGCGGTTAAACCAGGTGCCCGGATTGGCGATATTGGTGCAGCGATTCAGGAATATGCCGAGGCTCAGGGGTTTTCTGTCGTTGAGGATTTTGTCGGTCATGGTATCAGCAATGTCTTTCATACCGCTCCTCAAATTCCCCACTATGGCAAACGGGGGACAGGCAAAAAGCTGCGAGCTGGGATGGTGTTCACGATTGAGCCAATGATCAATGAAGGTACTCACGAAGTCGAAATTTTGAAAGATAACTGGACAGCGGTGACACGCGATCGCAAACTCTCAGCTCAGTGCGAACATACCGTTGCGGTGACAGAAACCGGGGTAGAAATTTTAACTCCTTATCCAGGCGAAGAGAATGCGAGTTGAGAGAAACGCAACAAAACGATAGGATGAGGAAATTTATTCGCAATTGTGGCCATGAAACTGACGGCTGGCACAACCCTGCAGAATGGCAAATATTTGGTGAACCATGTTCTGGGTCAGGGTGGCTCAAGTATCACGCTGAAAGGAATCCTTGTTCCCCTGAACCACGGTGTAATTCTCAAAACATTGCCTCAGGAACTTCGGGAGAAGCCCAACTTTTCCCTCATTCAACAGCGGTTTCAGGAGCAGGTGAGCCGCTTTGCCCGGTGTCAACATCCGGCGCTAGTGAGACTGATCGATTCCTTTGAGGAAGACGGCTTACCCTTTGCCGTGATGGATTATGTCTCTGGGCCAACCCTGGTGGAGGTAGTAGCTACCAAAGGCTCTCTTCCAGAAAACCTGGCGATCCACTACATTCAGCAAGTTGGTTCAGCTCTGGCAGCCATTCACCAACATGGCTTGATTCATCACCATGTGGCTCCAGACAATATCATTCAGCCCCCTGGGTCGGATCTGGTTGTGTTAGTCAATTATGGGTTGATTGATCCCGCCGCCCTGGAGGAGGATCACAGTCAACGCTCAATCAGCCCTTATACGGCGATCGCAGCAGATCATACTCCTCAATCATTTGCCACACCAGCGACCGACGTTTATTCCCTGGCTGCCACCCTCTATTTTCTTCTGACGGGTCAGCCTCCAGTGGCAGCTACATTCCGGAAACAAACTCCGCTGACTCCACCTTGCCAGCTACGCCCCGAATTGAGTACTGCGATCGAGGCTGCCATTTTAAGCGGCTTAACGATCAATACGAAGTTACGTCCTCAAAGTGTAGCAACCTGGTTAGCCTTACTACCCGCTGTCAAGCCTGGTTCCTGGCTTTCCGCAGACCCCTATGCAGCGATCGCAGCTACACCTGTTATACCCAGTAATGGTGACGTAAACTCTCCTCAGCCACTGTCCCAGTTGCCAACTCAAGCCCCTGCTCCTCTCAATGGCAAAGTGGATAGCAACGGAAATGGTCATGGAACTGGCAACAGCCAACCACCCGTTCACTCTACCCAGGCTACTTATGCCGTAGCAGCAGCACCGAAGCGGCCCTCCTATCCCTCTGTTCAGCCACCTCAACCAATTACGTACACTCCCCCTAAACACTTTGGCAAAGTATTATTGACCATTTCGGCGATCGCTGCAGCCGTTGGGTTAGGAGCAGGGATTCTGCTTCGTCTTGCTGCAGGTACTACTGGCCCAGGATCCTCCTTATTTCACAGCAAACAAGCCTTTCCACCGATTCAAGATTGGCCAAATGCTGCTACGCCTACTCCCTCCTCCCCCGCCTATTCACCGTCGCCAAAGACCTTGATCGAAGCAGTCCCTTCCCCTAAAAAATCGGCTCCTCCGGTTGTCCCCAGAGCTGAACCTGCAGCCAGAGTGCCTGAACCGTCGCCTGAACCCTCACTCATAGAAGTGACCCCTGTACCTGAAGAGAGTCCCACCACGTCCAATTCCTCACCTTTTGCTCCTGCTCCCAGTCCTTCAGCCGAAGTTAATCCCAGCAAACCTGCTGCTTCTGAACCGCTGCTGCCACCACCGACCGTTGAACCATCACCTCCCCCCACCTCTGTATCACCGAAGTCAGAAGAATCTACTCCCAGCACTTCAGTTACCCCGCAATAAAGCCTAAGGCCTACCCTTTCCCTGGGATAAGCACGCTATAATTCAGGCGGAGCGTGTAAAGTTTCTTTATGAGTAACCCCATTGTTCATGCCTTTTTCATTGGTAGAGCATTAGCCGATACCTTATACGAACAGGCTGAATCCTCTTTAAGCAATGCTTTAAGTGAAGTTGGTAAATTAGATGCTGAACTGCGAGACCAGTTACGTCAGTTTACCGAACAAGTGATGGAGCGGGCTAAACGGGAAGAGGAGGCCGCCATGCAGGAAAGAACGGGGACTACTCTCATCAGTTCGGATGGAAAACCTGCGGATTTACAGAGTGTGATTGATGAGCTACGGGCTGAGATTGCTCGGTTGCGCTCAGAACTCAAGCAATATCGCAGTCCGGCTTCCTAATTTGATCGCCAAAATTCTTACCCTTGCTAGCCTACGTACATTGACGCATACGGAACGGAAATTCGAGTGTCTGGTTCTCCCTATGATCCTGCAGCCTCAGACCAGTCTTTAGAGACTGATAACGGGCACAATACCTCTACAAACGGTTTCAGTGCTCCCTTTGACAAGGACGAGCAGAGCAGTAGTGAGCATTTAGCTGTTTGGACTCATGAAAATAGTAAGGTTGCTGGCTTTCGGCAGGCTCAAGACATAAACCAGCACCCCTTGCCTGCTTCGCATCGTCTGCCATCCGTCACTCCAGGAATTCAGGATAGGCATCCGGATCTACCTGATTTGTCTGGGGAAAACCGCCAGACAAATCAAGAATTTCTGGCTCTGACAAGCTATTGGCAAAACAAGAATTCTTTTGCAACAGAACCAGAACCAGCGGAGCGATCGTCTCGCTCCAGCCGCCAAAAAACGAAATCTTATAGCGATAAAGCCTATCGCTGGAATCGCGAAAACTATTCCCGTCGTCGTCGCTTCATCGATATCTGGTCATTCGTCTTGACACTGCTCTACGTCCAGTGGTTATACAAAAAACCCTGGAGTTACTGGGGTGGCATGACTAAGGAGAAACAGGCGAAACGGCGCAGGGCGCAGGCTGTCTGGATTCGGGACACCTTACTCGATTTAGGGCCAACCTTCATCAAGGTAGGGCAACTGTTCTCTACACGGGCCGATTTGTTTCCCGTTGAGTATGTTGAAGAACTTTCCAAGTTGCAAGATAAAGTGCCTGCCTTCAGCTATGAGCAAGTCAGAACCATTATCGAGCAAGATCTGGGCAAACCGATTCAGGTGCTGTACCGCAACTTTGATCCAGTCCCGATCGCGGCCGCTAGCTTAGGTCAGGTACACCGGGCACAACTGCATACGGGCGAGGAAGTTGTCGTTAAGGTGCAGCGTCCCGGTCTGGTGAAGCTGTTCCAAATTGACTTGGCGATTCTCAAAGGTATTGCCCGCTACTTCCAAAATCACCCAGAGTGGGGGCCAGGGCGAGACTGGCTGGGAATTTACGACGAATGCTGCAAAATTCTCTATGAGGAAATTGATTACATCAATGAAGGCCGTAATGCCGATACCTTTCGTCGTAACTTTCGGGCAGAAGACTGGGTCAAAGTTCCCCGTGTCTACTGGCGGTATGCCTCTCCCAGAGTACTGACCCTGGAGTATCTGCCGGGTATCAAAATCAGCCACTATGAAGCCCTAGAGGCGGCTGGATTGGATCGACGCAGGTTGGCCAATCTAGGTGCCAAAGCCTATTTGCAACAATTATTAAACGATGGCTTTTTTCATGCTGACCCCCATCCGGGAAATATCGCCGTCAGTCCCGATGGTTCGTTAATTTTTTACGACTTCGGCATGATGGGGCAAGTCAAACCCATCACCCGCGAAAAGTTAATGGATACCTTTTTTGGGATTGCTCAAAAAGATGGTGATCGCGTGATGAATTCCCTGATTGCCCTGGGTGCCCTTGCGCCCACCGGGGATATGGGGCCTGTGCGGCGATCGATCCAGTTTATGCTAGATAACTTTATGGACAAACCCTTTGAGGCCCAGTCGATCAACGAAATTAGCGACGATTTGTACGAAATCGCTTATGGTCAGCCGTTTCGTTTTCCCGCTACGTTTACTTTTGTAATGCGAGCGTTTTCCACCCTGGAGGGGGTTGGCAAGGGATTGGATCCGCAGTTTAACTTTATGGAGGTTGCAAAACCTTTTGCAATGCAGCTTATGGCTAATGGAAACCCAACTTCAGACGCAAACAGCATTTTCAGCGAGATTAGTCGTCAAGCGGCCCAGGTAAGCAGCACAGCTTTTCAACTCCCTGGTCGGATTGAAGATACGCTAGAGAAACTAGAGCGTGGTGACATTCGAGTGCGGGTGCGGTCGATCGAGACAGACCGGATTTTGCGCCGCATCAATGGGGTGAACATGGGCACCAACTATACGTTGTTGGTTTGCACTTTTACCTTGTCAGCAACCCTGCTCTTCGTGAATGGTTATGGTTGGCTGGCCCTAGTAGCCGCTCTCTTAGCAGCAGGCATGGGATTTGTGTTAGTTCGTTTGTTAATTCGCATTGATCGAGCAGACCGTATACCATAATCCCATTACCTCTCATTACGACCTGATGACCTGCCTATGAAATGTCTGTTCACGGGGTTAACCGATGTCGGACTGCTCCGTACAGTTAATCAAGATGATTACTATATCGACCCTGAGGGACGTTTCTTCATCGTGGCAGACGGGATGGGGGGCCATGCCGGAGGTCAGGAAGCTAGCCGGCTGGCGACTAAAACCGTCCAGGCTTATCTGGAGAATGACTGGGAAACGGATGAATCCTCCGATGTGATTTTGGAGCAAGCCTTATTAGAGGCAAACCAGGCAATTCTGAAGGATCAGCGTCAATATCCAGAACGGGCGGATATGGGTACGACGATCGTCGTGGTCATCTTTCGCAATGAACAAGTCTGGTGCGCCCACATTGGCGATTCCCGCCTATATCGGTTGCGAGGAACCAAGCTAGAGCAAATTACTGATGATCACACCTGGGTGGCTCTGGCGATGAAGATGGGAGAAATTGATCTCGACCAGGCCCGCACCCATCCCTGGCGGCATGTCCTGGCTCAATGTTTAGGACGGGAAGACCTTCGCCAAATTGACATTCAACCTGTTCAGGTACAACCTGGCGATCGCCTGCTTCTCTGTAGCGATGGTCTGACAGAAGAACTCTCAGATCAGGTGATTGCCTCCCAACTGAAATCCATCCGCGCCTGCGACAAAGCCGCCGCCTCTCTTGTCGAAGCCGCCAAAGACCACGGAGGCCGAGACAACATTACGGTGGTGATTGTGGCGATCGGTGGCCTGGGACAAGGGGATAGCTAACAGAGTAGAAGTTGACGGAGACAGATCTATCCATGGCTATGGATGGACAACAATTAGCAGTCTCTACCGCTGATGTGCGATCGCGGTTGCAATTGATCCAGCAAGCAGGCTAAATGTTGGGTTTTGCCTAATATTCGATATGCCAACGAGTGTTTAGAAACAACATTTTCAGACTCAGGGTTTGCACCTTGGTGGTGCAGAAAACTCCTGAAACCCCTATAAATCAAGGATTCTCACC
>NZ_JBRAGO010000093.1:0-17521 GCF_052746595.1 Leptodesmis sp. | reverse complement strand
TCCGGGCCTGGATGGCTCCTCAAGACCAACCGCACGAAAACTTTGTCTTCCCTGAGGAGGTACTCCCCCGTGGTAACGCTCTCTAGTAATGCAATGGTGGTGGGTGCTGGTCGCGACCAGCAATCCTCCGGATTTGCTTGGTGGGCTGGTAACGCCCGTTTGATTAACCTTTCCGGTAAACTGTTGGGTGCCCACGTTGCTCATGCCGGTCTGATTGTGTTCTGGGCTGGTGCAATGACTCTGTTTGAAGTTGCCCACTTCATTCCTGAAAAGCCCATGTATGAGCAGGGATTGATTCTCCTCCCTCACTTGGCAGCTCAAGG
Source organism: Leptodesmis sp. (assembly GCF_052746595.1). Classification (NCBI taxonomy): domain Bacteria; kingdom Bacillati; phylum Cyanobacteriota; class Cyanophyceae; order Leptolyngbyales; family Leptolyngbyaceae; genus Leptodesmis; species Leptodesmis sp. Next base: position 17,198 of record NZ_JBRAGO010000093.1, on the reverse strand, counting down.
TTGGGGCGTTGGCCCTGGTGGTGAAGTCATTGATACCTTCCCCTACTTTGTGGTTGGGGTACTCCATCTGATTTCCTCTGCCGTTCTTGGGTTTGGTGGAATCTATCACGCTGTTCGTGGTCCCGAAGTGTTGGAAGAATACTCCAGCTTCTTTGGTTATGACTGGAAAGATAAGAACCAGATGACCAACATCATTGGGTATCACCTGATTATTCTTGGTGTTGGTGCTTTGTTGCTGGTTGCCAAAGCTATGGCTTTTGGCGGCTTATACGATACTTGGGCACCCGGTGGTGGTGATGTGCGGGTTGTCACAAACCCGACGCTCAACCCAGCAGTGATCTTTGGCTACCTATTGCGCTCGCCATTTGGGGGCGACGGCTGGATTGTCAGTGTAGACAACCTGGAAGATATTGTTGGCGGTCACATCTGGATCGGTCTGATCTGTATCGCTGGCGGTATCTGGCATATTCTTACTAAGCCGTTTGGTTGGGCACGTCGGGCCTTCATCTGGTCTGGCGAAGCTTACCTTTCCTACAGTCTGGGTGCTCTGTCCCTGATGGGCTTCATCGCCTCCTGCTTCGTTTGGTTTAACAACACCGCTTACCCCAGCGAATTCTATGGTCCTACTGGGCCGGAAGCATCTCAAGCTCAAGCGCTGACCTTCCTGATCCGTGACCAACGGCTAGGTGCGAATGTTGGTTCTGCTCAAGGCCCCACAGGTCTGGGTAAATACCTGATGCGCTCTCCCACTGGAGAAATTATCTTCGGGGGGGAAACGATGCGCTTCTGGGATTTCCGTGGTCCCTGGCTGGAGCCTCTGCGCGGTCCCAATGGTCTTGACTTAAACAAGATCAAGAACGACATTCAACCCTGGCAAGCTCGCCGTGCGGCTGAGTACATGACCCACGCTCCTCTGGGTTCTCTAAACTCTGTGGGTGGGGTAGCAACGGAAATCAATTCCTTTAACTATGTATCTCCACGCTCCTGGCTGGCGACTTCCCACTTCGTACTGGCGTTCTTCTTCCTGGTTGGTCACCTGTGGCATGCTGGTCGTGCTCGTGCGGCGGCGGCGGGTTTCGAGAAGGGAATCGATCGCGAGGACGAACCCGTATTGTCGATGCCTAACCTCGACTAATTCTTAGTCCGGTTTCACCAAGTTACTCTCAGGCTCCTGGTTTGTCCGGGAGCCTTTTTCACTATCCTACGTTCAAAGGGTTTGTCAATGTTCTCAAGGAAGGCGGAACAACAGCACTGGAAAGTGCGATCGCGACCTTGTGCTGTACGGCGGACACTGATGGCAGAGCAGCTTCAGTCTGAACCAACTTTGCCTCTCTGTTTCATTCCTTATAATGCTCCAATCGCAAAACCCACTGATTACGTAGAATAAGGGCAAGACTGCCAGCCTGGAGGTAATATGAATCAACCTGTAACGGATCGGATTCGTTGGACGAGTGCAGACCTGGAACTGTTGCCAGAAAGCAGCAATCGCTACGAGATTATTGATGGAGAATTGCTTGTGACTCGCGCACCACATTGGGGTCATCAGAATGCGATCGTCAATACAGCGGCTGAATTACGAGATTGGTCGATCGCAACAGGTTTAGGCAAAACGGTACCCGCTCCTGGTGTCATCTTTAGCGATACGGATAATGTGATTCCCGATGTGGTGTGGATTAGCAAAGAGCGACTGGCGATCGCTCTGGATAAAGATGGGCATTTGACCATTGCTCCAGAACTGATTGTTGAGGTCTTGTCTCCCGGTACGCAGAACGAGCGACGAGATCGAGAAACCAAGCTGAAACTCTATACAGAACGGGGCGTGCAGGAATATTGGATTCTGGATTGGCGGGTGCAGCAGGTAGAAGTGTATCGCCGTGAGCGAGCAACCCTGAAACTGATCACCACCCTATTTCCCTCAGATGAACTGACCTCTCCCCTACTGCCCGGTTTTACCTGTTCGGTTGCCCGGTTATTTGTGTGAAATGCGAAGTAAGACACTCTTCTTACCCTTCTACTCCGTTCCCAGCGAGTTTGCGTTGAAGCGCCATCCGGCGTTCTACTACCAGGCTGATGGCAATGAACAATACAGCTAACCCTTGAATGGCATATACGACCGTTACGGGTACGCCAGCGCTGCGCTGTATAACATTGGCTCCACTGCGGAGGGCACCAAAGAATAGGGAAATCAGCACCAGTCCGCCCAAGTTGCCGCGACTGAGAAAGGCGATCGCTATCGCATCAAATCCATACCCTGGAGAAAAGTTTTCAAACAAGCGATATTTCAGCCCCATGACTTCTCCGGCTCCAGCCAAGCCTGCTAACCCTCCGGATAGCGCCATCACAGTCATAATTGTGCGGGGAACGGATAGTCCAGCATAGCGGGCCGCGGTTGGGTTCTGGCCAACGGCTTCCACCTGATAACCAAAGGGCGTAGCAGAAAAGGCAACCCACACCACCAATACCGCCAGTCCCCCAATCAGAATTCCAGCATGGGTTTGAGTTTGGGGCAACAAAATGGGCAACTGGGCCGTGGCGGCAATGGGCGGACTGAAAGGACTGGGTGCATTCGGCTCCAACAGGGGGCCACTGACGAGATAGCTCACCAGGTATTGAGCAATGTAGTTCAACAGTAGAGTAGTAATCACTTCATTCACACCCTGAATAGCTTTTAGATAGCCAGGAATAAAACCCCAGAGTGCTCCCAACAAAAAGCCTCCCAATAACGCCAGGGGGACATGAACGATCGCGGGTAGCCCTTGAATAGACAGCCCTATCAAAGCACTTCCCAGGCCTCCCATGTAAATTTGTCCTTCTCCCCCAATGTTGTATTGCCCGACTTTCAGGGCAATCAGTACGCCCAAACTGGTCAACAACAGGGGAGCCGTCTTGGTTAAGGTATTGCCAATCCCGTAGTAGTTGGCCAGGGCTTCCCTGAACAACACCCCATAGGCTTGAACTGGATTCACGCCTGCGATCGCAATCAGTCCTGCCCCTACTAGGAGAGCTAGGGCGATCGCGGCGATTGGAGAGACGACAGGTAATACTCGCTCTTTCATTCCCGGTTGCCCGGTTGCCTGATCCAGGCTGCTCATAGTCAAAATAAAAACGTAAATTTCGATAACGCTCCCACAAACGGAGTGCAGCCACCAATGCGGTAAGATTCTAGGATAATCTCGGTTGGTAATTAGCAAATTTAGCTATAATCATCAATTATTCCCTTAAAGCTTAATAACTCCTTTAAAGCTATTCTGGAGGGAAAACATTGTCGGAGTATACCTTCTAGCCTAAAAGACGATTAACGTCTTGATGAAAGTTAAATTTCTTGTAAAAGGGGAAATGGAGCAGAGAATTTCGTCTCTTCACTGATACTTTGTAATAAGAGTGTAATAACTCCACATTCCAGGCTTTTCTAGATTGAAACATCTTTCGCTTGAGGGAGAACTCCGGCTATCTGACTGGATTTAGTTGATGTCAGGGGCGTCTGATTAACCGTTTGTTATTCTGTTGACAACCTATAATCGGCCCATTTTACTTATGAATCGAAACATAAATCTACAATCATCAAGGGTACAGAAGATATGTAGCTTATCGTGCATCTCAATCCTGGGTAGTGTTATGTTAAGCAGCGGGGTCATTAGTTTCTTAACCCTAAATGCTTACGCTCAAGCCAATCCTCAAATCTCTGGTACTTTAATTAGCTGGGCAAGGCAAGGTGAAAAGAACTACCTCAATGAAATGTTGTCCGAAGGGCAGAAACAGTGGCAAGGAAGTGGTCTGGAAAAGATTCTTGAACGGTATCAGAAAGCATCTAGTTTAGACCCCAATAATTCTAAAAATCTTGCCAGTATTGCTTATTTGCAAGCTCAGTTAAAGAATTTTCAAGCAGCTACGGTAGCTTTTCAAAAAGCGATCGCTCTGGAACCTAACAATCCTGATTTCTACTATGGTTTAGGCTATAGTTTGGCTAATTTAGGAGATAACTCTGGCTCCGAAAAAGCTTATCGGAAGGCTACAAATCTTGCTCCCAACCAAGTAGAAAATTACATAGGTTTAGGAGATGTTCTTGCTCGTCAAAATGCTTATGAACGTGCAATTTTAGCCTATCTCACGGCTCTCTCGTTACAACCGGATAATGCCAGTATTTTTGAATCTTTAGGTGCTCTGTATTTGCAGCAAGGTGCTTACAACAGAGCAGTGGAAATGTTAGAACAAGCAGTGCAGCTAGCCCCTGATCGCCCTCGTGCTCAATCCCTCTTGGCGTTGGCACTCACCCATGCCGACAGACTAACCAACACTGTAAAGGAATTTCAATCTCCTATCAGTTCTAAAACTAGAGATGTTCTGAGTTTTGTTAAAGTAGCGGATAGCTTAAATCGGGCAGGTGAGCGATCGCTGGCAATGCAACTTTATCAGTGGACAGAGGGATTTGCTCCCGATTGTCCCGGATTGCACGAAAAAATGGGCAATCTTTGGATGGAAAAGCAAAACTACGTCATGGCCATTTCTGCCTATCGTCGGTGGACGGAAAAAGAACCAGAAAATCCCGATGCTTACTATAACTTGGGAACTGCACTGTATCAAATGGGCCGGTTGGAGGAAGCAATTTCTACCTTAGAAAAAGCCAGTTCTTTATATCAAAAACTCTTGTCTGCTAAGGATTAGAATGCGTACCAATTGGCATTGTAGGGGTGAAGTCTTTGGTTCTCAATTTCTGCCACTCGACTAGCATCTTCTGCTACCTGCTTTATCCCTACCTAAAACTTCTACGCCCACCAAGTCTGCCGATGCAGACTCAATAAAATCAAGGGTTTCAGTAACCTGCGTTGGCAAGTTTTCTCCGTATAGCCATGACTTCAGTCGCCAGGGTGACAAAGAGACAGGCTTTTAAAACATCCTCTTAGAGGGTGTTTTAAAAGTCATTCGTTGTAACGAAAGGCACCTGTTGATCCCCCTTAGTCCCCCTTAAAAAGGGAGAAACCGGGCTGAAAGTTCCCCTTTTTAAGGGGGATTTAAGGGAATCTAAACCGTTTCGTTACCAGCAAGAGAACTTCTCAAACATCCTCTTAGACGATAAGAAATTCTTTTCTGGATGGACAGAAATAGGGACTGACTAAAAGGTAGAATGCTGTAAATCTTTGTCAGTATTTTTACCAAAGGAAGCCAGGTCTTTTAGATGCGAGTGAAGAACTTCTGTAATTGGTTTTTATTGCCTGCGGCGCATTTGATGGCCGTCTCTATCATGGCTCCAGGGCTTGCTTTGGAGAAGTCATCTGTCGCTCAAATGCAATCTTTATCCTTGACTCAACAGACGGCACAGGCGATTAATCCTACTTCTAAAAAGACGACTAAATCCGTGAATCAAGCTGATAAAAATTCATCTAAAAAAGCGGTACAACCGCAGGAGCAAGTCCCTTCCGTACCTATTTCGGCAACTGATATGGCTGAGCTGACGCGGCTGTTTTCGGATGTGCAGCCCAGTGCCTGGTATTATGAGCCGCTGAAGTCTCTGGCTGAGCGTTATGGATGCATTTCCGGATATCCCAATGGCACATTCCAGGGCCAGAAGTTTTTGACCCGTTCTGAGTTTGTTGCCGGACTAAATGCTTGTTTGAATCGACTTGATGCTGAGTTAAAAAACAGAACGGCCAATCTGGTGACCCGCGATCAACTGGCGGCCCTCTTCCGTATACTGTCCAGTATTTTTGAGAATAATCCTGGCTTGAGAAGAGCACCAGATATGGATAATGGTGCGTCTTCCCCGACGGTTCCTCCAAAAATGAACGATCGCCCTCAACCTAAAAATTGATCAGTGGCAGATATCACCTATCCACCCACCTACTTATGCACTCATCCACCCACCTATCCACTAAATTCGCAACATCCGCTCCTCAATCCTTGGCCAGGTTTGAGAAGAGACTCGGACTGCAGCCTGTTTGCAACGCACAGTTAGCCAGTTGGCGTAGAGGTAGCGATCGAGTTTGCGGGTTTCTTCTTTGGAAAAGCTAATCCAGGTGGGATCAAGTTTCAGGCTATGGCACCAGGTTTGATAGATGCGGCTGTGGAATTCCTGATGTACTGTCGCAGATTGCCGAAAGTCAGGTGCCTGGATTTTGAGATCTTTGAGGCGAGTCACCAGAACACCCAAAGCGTTCTCTGGAAAGGCTTGGAGCTGTGCCAGTTCATCGGTGAAAGTTTGGGTAAAGGTTTTGGCCAGCGCTTTCCCCATTGGCCGGCTGGGCAGGGACTGGGTGAGAGCGATCGCCAGCGCCCGGGTGAGCATGGCAGCATGGGTGGGTTGGCTGTCTGAGTCGTAAAGGAATTTGGGTGTGCAGGTATGGGACAGGGTGCGGGCCAGTTCCAGGGTACGAGCGAGCCCTGGTTCCAGTACCCGTGCTAGGTGCAAGGCGCGATCGCTGACCAGAGCCAGAAACAGGGCTGTGGCTCGTTTTGCGGCAGGGTTCAGGCTACCGGAAGATTCCTGCGTAATCTCATCAGTCCAGGTCAACAAGGCGCGTATAGGCGATCTCAGAGAGCAGTACTTCCTCCAGTTCCGTACTCAATCCCTGGTAAATTTCATCGGGAAAGATGCGTTTTTCAGCCGCCGACTCTTCTAATAACACGCGCAAGGCTTTGCGATACAACACACTGCGATTTTGCGGAAAATTTTGTGACCCGTGATAGACCAGACAGAGAAGGGTGAGTAACAGGGGGGATTGGGCGAGTTCTCTGGCCGCCCGGTTTTCTGATTTTTGCAACAGGTTCCAGCATTTCAAGGCTGTGCCTGCCTCGCGATCGGCATCGGAGTAGAACCAGTTGAGAATGAACTGTTTGATCTGTTCCTGATTGAAGTCTGCCATTGCTACATCGCTGAAGCGGCGAAAACTATTGCGGTAAGCGGCAATCCGACAGGAGGCAATAAAGCGATTTTTGTCGTACTGATCCACAAAGTTCTGAATCTGACGAATGGCCGCGTCCACATTCTTGGTGGGCACTTCATCCAACCCATCCAGCAACAGCAATAGCTTGCCGTCTTCCAGTAACCTGGTGGTGACGGTTTCAGGGGAGGGAATGCTACAGATCGCAAATTCCTGGGCGATCGCGGCTTCAATTCTCATCTCATCCGACGTAAAATTTTTCAACTCAAGCAGCACCGGAATGCACTCATGAGCATAGCCGCCACCTAATCCTTTTAGGGCTTACAATCCCATTTTGCGAAGAAACGTCGATTTTCCCGCCCCCGGCCCCCCCAATACCATTAGGTACTGTTTCTCGTTGGCAACCTTGAGGCCATCCTGCTGCCGGGACTGTTTGCGTTGAAAACTGCGCTCTCCCTGCACCCGAAAGGCTTTTTCCAGTTCTTCGATCGAATCAAAGCGGCTGAGGCTATCCCGATCTAGAAACTGTACAGGGGTATAGACTGACTCCAAAGACACTGGCTCCCGCATCCCCAGAACCTTTAAAACCCCATGCCGCTTTGCGTAGTTCCAGGCGTATTGCTCGGATGCTTTTTCAATAATTTGTTGCGGATCCTCGCTCTGCTCCTGAATCCAACTGGCAAACTTTCCTCCGTGAACGCACATGACGCGGCTGAAAATCGATCCCAATGTCATAGCGGCTGCCGGAAGGAGAACTTTTTCAATCAGCATGAGACGGGATGAATGGGAACGCGTGGCATCATCAACCAGACAATGCATCAGGACTATCCATCAGGAGTGCCTTGTCTTTTCCACTGTAAGATCATTCCGATCGCATCCCACCCAATTCTGAGAGAGTTCATGGAAAAACTACCCATCCGGGTGAAACCGGCGAACTTTTTAAAAGGTTGTAGCTGTCTACCAGGCGATTGAACCACATAGGCTTGAATCATAGTCTTCCCCACAAAATTACTTTTGTTATTCTCACCTTTGAGCTTAACAAAAGTTAATTAAACAAGTCGGGAGCGTCCCTAGATCCAGTACACGCGAATGCTCGTGGCAGCAAGCCTTCAGGCTGGAACACATGGCAGTAATTTCGCGATCGCCGTTTCCAGTCATCGCGTATATATTGGTCGCAGTTTTCGTGAACCCCCTGAATCGTCATTATGAAGCAGGTTCTTGGCTATCTGCTGCTCGCCGCCTCCCTCCTTTTGTATGCGACCCCAGCCCAAGCCACCAAGCTGGAATCCTGGAAGTTTAACGCCAACCAGAATCAGTTTGAATTTACTACCGATGAGGGAGTCCAGCCCCAGGCTCAACTGGTTAGTGATCCGACGCGCCTTGTGATCGATCTGCCGGGAGTTGTGTTGGGGCGATCGGCCATTCAGGAATCGTTGAGTGGGGCGATTCAAAGTATTCGGATTGGACAGTTCGATCGCGATACCACCCGTTTAGTGATTGAACTGGCCCCGGGATATACCTTAGACCCAAACCAGATTAAATTTCGAGGGATCACAGCCCGTCAGTGGATTGTCAAACTGCCAGTACCGCAAGCTGTTTCAGGGGTAGTTGTGGTGCCGACGACCAGTGCTGCTGCTGCCGGATTCCCATCCCCAACTTCACTGGCCAATCCGAGTAACTCTGCCTCCTCCCTATCTCGCCTCAGCCTTGCTTCTCCCCCGGCCAATCCGATGGCCACGATTGAAACCGTCCAGCTTGACGGCAATCAATTAGTTATTCGGGCCAACCAATCGCTGCAGTACATCAGCCGCTGGGATACCGCATTGAAAGCGTATCGGATTAATATCAGTCCTGCCCAACTTGCGAATTCTGTCCAACGATCTCCCGCTGGAAGCGCGATCGCTCAATTGAAAATTCGACAGGAAAACCCACAAACCGTTTCCATCCTGGTGCAACCAGCGGAAGGAGTGCAGGTTGGTCAGGTGAGCCAGCCTAATCAACGAATGTTGACATTACAGTTGCAGTACCCATCGGTTCAACCTGCTACCTTAGCCCAGTCTGCTCCCAGTACTCCGCCTACACCTGCCATCTTTCCTCAGCCTGTTGATTTTCCTGTACCTCAAGTTCCTCGTGCTGCCAAGGGTCGCCTGCTGGTTGTCATCGATCCTGGACATGGTGGGCCAGATCCTGGCGCGGTTGGCATTGGTGGCCTCAAAGAAACTGATATTGTGCTGGATATTGGCCGACAGGTGAAGGCTTTTTTGCAACAGCAGGGAGTTTCTGTGCTGCTTACCCGCAATGGAGAATACGACCTGGATCTGGAACCGCGTGTGCAAATGGCGGAACAGGCGAATGCTACGGTGTTCGTGAGTATTCATGCCAATTCCATTAGCCTGAGCCGTCCGGATGTGAGTGGGTTAGAGACTTATTACTATCAGTCCGGCCAGGTGTTGGCACAAATGATTCATCAAAGTATCCTACAAACAACGGGAATTCCCGATCGCGGGATACGGACGGCCCGCTTCTATGTTTTGCGGAAGACGACGATGCCCTCTGTATTAGTAGAAGTAGGGTTTGTCACGGGTAAGGATGATGCAGCGCGGTTATCCAACTCCTCTTACCGGACGCAGATGGCTGGCGCAATCGCCCGTGGTATTCTACAGTACCTGCAGAGAACTGCACGGTTCTAGTCTCGTTGCTAGCCAAGCTAGCCAATCTTTCTCAGTAACAAGAGGTGTGTGGAGTGTTTGAACATCAGTATGCAGTTAGTAACTTGCCCATTGCCAATCACAATCTTACCCATCGCAATACAGCCCCGATTGGATTATTTGATAGTGGTTTAGGTGGCCTCACGGTTTTACGTGAGTTATATCGCCAGATTCCGCAAGAGTCTGTCGTGTATTTTGGGGATACTGCCCGGTTGCCCTACGGAACGCGATCGCAGGCCGAGATCTTGCAATTTGTCCGCGAGATTCTGCAATGGATGGTGAATCAGGGCACCAAGATGGTAATCATGGCCTGTAATACCAGTTCTGCCTTGGCCCTGGAAACGGTGCGATCTGAATTTAATCTGCCGATCCTGGGATTGATTCTGCCGGGAGCGCGGGCTGCTGTGCAGCAGGGCAAACGCATTGGTGTGATTGCCACCCCTGCAACGGTGAGCAGTGATGCCTATCGACGAGCCGTTTTAGAAGCTAACCCTGATACATCAGTCTGGCAGGTTCCCTGTCCTGAGTTTGTACCCTTAATCGAGCAGGGCCGGATTGAGGATCCTTACACCTTCTCGGTCGCTCAAAGTTACTTGCAGCCGCTGATTGAGCAAAAGATCGATACGTTAATTTATGGTTGCACCCATTATCCTCATTTAGCTCCAGTACTGCGGCGCATTTTGCCTGCCTCTGTGCAATTGATTGATCCAGCCGCCCATGTGGTGGCTGCTGCAGCTCGTGAACTCGATCTTTTGGGATTGAGAAATTTACGATCACCTCATCCTACCCGGTTCTATGTCAGTGGCTGTGCCGATACTTTCAGTCAATTAGCGACTCAATGGTTGGGATACACCCCGATCGTGGAACAAATTACCCTGCCAGAAGTCTGGTATCAATCCGCTGCTCTGGAACCTGTTGAGTAATCAACGACGGAGCGCGATCGCCGCATTTTGACCCCCAAACCCGAAGCTGAAGCACAGGGCGGTTTGGAGTGCCGTCGATCGCGCAACTGTCACCAAATTGAGATCAAATTCACTCTGCTTCAGTCCTGAAGTAGGTGGCACAATCTGCTGTTGGAGTGCCAGCAAACAGAATGCCGCTCCTAATGCTCCAGAGGCTCCGATGGTATGTCCTGTAGCTCCTTTTGTGGAACTAATTGGCGGCTTGTGGGGAAACAGCGTCCGTATCAGATGCGCCTCATTGCGATCGTTCAATTCTGTAGCTGTACCGTGGGCATGAATGTAGTCAATTTCCTCTGGGAACAGGCCACTCCGCTCCAGACATTGCTTCACGGCAGCGATCGCGGCCCGACTTCCCGGTTCTGGCGCACTCACATGAAAGCCATCTGCCGTTAAACCAAATCCTAAGATGCGTCCATACACCGGAGCCGATCGCTGATTAGCCAGAGTGGCTGATTCCATTACCAGTACGGCTCCTCCTTCTCCCAGCACCAGTCCCTCGCGATCGCGGTCAAAGGGATACGCCCCGGTGCGAGCCAGGGCACCCATCTGATTAAATCCGGTAATGGTCAGCCGCGTGATTGGGGCTTCCACGGCTCCAGCCACTACCCGGGCATACTCCCCCGAGCGAATCAGTTCATAGCCCTGGGCGATCGCCCACAGTCCCGTAGCACAAGCGGCCATCGGTGATCGTACAGCCCCTTGAGTACCGATATACTGAGCGGCGGCGATCGCGGCGGTATGAGGTAAGGTATCCAACCACGTTGGGGGCAGGGAGGGGGGGCTGTATGGAGTGTTGCGTGTTACCTGCGACGTTGCCCATTCCTCCCAGCGGGCCTGGTTGCCTCGACTGGAACCAACAACGATGGCGCAATCCGGCAAAGGAGATGATAGACCGGCATCCTGTAGGGCTGCTTGAACCACTTGTTCAGTTAAAGGCTCTAGTCTAGCAGGATAGTGATCCATTAACGCGAGAGGACAGGGAGCCAGTTCAGGAAATGGTTGCCCTGTATGAATCCCGGATTCACCCGCTAATACCTTTTTCCAGCTTGATTCCAGACAACCCAGTGCTGAAACCAGGCCAATCCCAGTCACTACCACTTCTTGCGAACAAGCCATGCTAGCCTGTCACCTATGCGTAATTCATAAGTCAAAATTCTTAATTTTAATCACCCTTTCTTCAGATTCTCTCCACCCTTGACGATTTTGATCGACTCAATACGATCGCCCTGTTGAATTCGATCGACGGTTTCCATGCCTTTTGTAACGTAACCAAACACAGCGTAGTTGCCATCCAAAAAGCTGAGGTCAGTGAGGGCTATATAAAACTGGGAGGAGGCTGAATCGGGCAGGGATGATCTTGCCATCGCTACGGCCCCACGAGTATGAAGCAGTTTTGGTTTAGTTGAAATGCCAGCGGTTTCCAGGGTTTGATGATAAATCGGTTTATCGGCTCCCTGGGGCTTAATTTCTAGAGGAATATAACGAGGTCTGGATGTCGCCGGATCAATATAACTACCCGTTCCCAAACGTTCGACGGGAAAATTAGTATCTTTACTTTGAGGATCACCTCCCTGTACCACAAACGGTTGGGGATCGCGCACAACTCGGTGAAACACCAGTCCGTTGTAGACACCTTGCTGAACCAGATCAATAAAGTTACCTGCCGTAATGGGTGCATTTGTCCCATCCACTTCAATGGTGATGGTTTCTCCCTTCACCACCATGTCTACGGTTGCTTTGCCATTTAAGGCTGGGAGATTGGTGTCAACGCTGGCGATCGCAGTGGGACTAATGGATTGGCTGGGGGAAGGACTGGCAGACAGGGAGGTATTCGGTTGGGCCGTGCAACTACCCACCATTAATGCCCCTACCACCAGCATAAATACCAGTAAAGACCGCCATAACTTCTGCATCATAACCACCCAACTCTCAACACTGAAATCCAGGCTAGACTGTTTCATCTAGCAACCATTAAGCTTACGTTCTTTCAGCACCTTTTCCAGCGATCGTTACAGACCTTCCAAGGGCACCGCTAAGAAACGCGCCAGTTCAGCCCCCTGATTTTCCAACTGCGACAGGGGAATTGGTTGTCCAACACGAGTAAGAGGAATATCCCGCATTCCCTTGACCCGCAGATACAATTCCCGTTTAGGATTCAAGCCTTCTCGCAAATCAACCCGCACCGCCTGAACATCACTGGTTTTACAGGTCACTTCAATGCGGCGATTTTTCCCTGGAAAGCCCCATCGGAAAATTTTAACTTCTCCAGTCTCCTTATTAAACTCGTTATAGCCACCTCCCAGATCTAGGATGATAGTGAACCAGAGATATAGCGCAAACAAAGTACCGGCCAGACCATAGAATCCCATTGCGAGTCCTTGAGGAATGAAAACCAGTTGCGTGGGATCAGAGAAAGGCAGCAAATTGACGTGCAAATAGCTAGAAATACCGGCTAACAAGAAGCCTCCGGCTCCCAGCGTTACCACCACGGCCCACCAATAGTTGCTAAACCGACGCGACCCTGTAATTTGCTGACGCAGTACGGCTTGTCCTGAGGATGTTGTCTGTGCAGTCATGGAAACTACTGAGTTCGTAAATCGGTGATGGGGATCAAGCGATCCGTTCTGTCTCATCTTATCGGATTGCAGCATCTGCTAAAGACTTTGCAGATAACTGAGTAAATCGGCCATTTCCTGGGCAGATGGTTGAAATTGTGGCATGGGAGGAGTTTTACCACTGATGACTTGATGAATTAGACTAATCCTGGACTTGCGAGACGAAATATCCAGCAGGCTGGGGCCAACTCGTCCATCAGCCTGAACTCCATGACATCCAGCACAGTTCATTTGAAAAATGGCCTGTCCTTGCACCCGATCGCCCGTTAAGGAAAGCACTGTCCGTACATATGGATCAGAGGATTGTAACTGGCGGAATCCCAAAATGATTAAAACAGCGATTGCAACGCAGGCTACAGCGATTAAAGCAACCTGCGGTACCCAACTTCCTTTTTTTAGAACCTGATTATCCAAAAGCGTTTTTAATTACAAAACAGAACAAAAATTCTAAGGGTTGCTTTATTGTGCCTTTAACCCTTGCCCACATCCAGAAGCGTAGTATCTCTAAGGAAACTACAACTTTCGAACTAAACCTGGTTTATTTACTTAGTTTAAAGCCACTTCAGATAACTTTGCAAAAAACTGAAGTTAAGTAACGGAAAATCTGTCCAGTAATGCGACAATAGGGTGAAAGCAGCAATGCCCTATTGCATCTGGAATATTAAGGAGTTTAAGCGTGGTCGAGCCAATTCTTTCAGGTATTGTATTGGGTCTAATTCCAGTCACCCTTGCTGGCTTATTTGTTGCCGCGTATCTGCAATACCGTCGCGGGAATGAACTGGGGTTATAAGCAATCTCAGCATTTTTTCATCCCTCAGAAAACCTGGAAGCTCGGTCGTTCCTGATCGAGCTTCTTTTACTTGTATGGGATTGTAGATTCGATACCAGGCTTGTCGTAGGGATGAGGTTGGTGGATTCGGGTGATTTCAGTCATGATGCAAGAAGTCCCTGTTGAGAGCCGATTCGCCTTGGCACGTAAATCTGGTAATTACGACTTCTACCGAGAAGCAGCGTTTAATCAGCCCTCCTTCTATCCGCTTGATCAGTTGGTGGATCCAGCCTTGTATCGGGCGATCGCCCCCTGGATGGGACGCTTAATCCTGCCTCGATTGGAACAGCGGCAGCTCGTTAAAGGCGTGTTCTTTGAGGTTCACCATACACCACCGGACTATCAACATCTGGTAGGACAGACGGTTTTCCTGCGATGGAGAAAAATCCTGCAACTCAAGCCTTTGTTCGGATGACCACCAAGGATATGGAGTTCACCAAAGCCACTCTACAAAGTCAGCAGGAGGGCAATATTCACGCCGATCGCATCAATCACTGGCAACAGGTGGATCCCCTGGAATCTTTAGCGGCAGCTCATCCGGTTGACGACATGATTGTGGCGCTTCCGGATCCAGTGGAGGTAAAGACCGCAGGTGAAGGGCCGCAGGTAGAAGAATGGAGCCTTATGATCTGCAAACAACCGATGCAGATTACGGGGCGTTACTATGCGCTGGTCAAGGTGCTGGAACCTGTAAACCCCCAGGAAAACCCGCCGGAACACTTGCGGGTTATGCATTTTAACCGGGTGAGTCGCCAGTTTGATGGAGCCGAGGAAGTGGTCTGGTTTCCGGCTGTGCAGTTTGCCCAAGTATATGGCAGCTATCCCTCCACAACCCGCGATCTGGAAAAAATGCCACCAAATGAAGTCGGTTGGTATATTTATGGAGCCAAGGATGCCAGGGGACAGTTTGTGGTGCAGGCGATCGCGCCCCGTGCCCTATTGCGACTGCAACCCGATCAGGTGCTGCTAGGAGAAAAGGCAGCCTGGAAGTATTTGAAACAGCGGGCCTGGGACCTAAAGGGGCAAAAGGGCAAAACCTCCTCCGTGCTGCTACTGCCGTTTCTGGATCAAGGAAGCGAAAATCAAGTATGGCAGGAGGGCGATCGGGCGCTGGTATTACACACTTACGGTGGTATTGGCGGCAAAAACCGAGAACCTGCAGCTAAAGGGTCGCTGTTCTTTGGACATTTTTCCTATGGGGTGGCAACGGTGGTGCGGGAACCCCTGGCTGACGAACTGATGTTCGACATCCTGTATTACCAGGTTTACACCCATAATGTGGACGGCATTACGGCTGGCCCGATCGCCTGGTGTGCTTACATGGGCGATCGCCAGGTGGGATGGCTGGGTTCCCGCCCCGTCTGTGATCTGCTGATCAAACATCACGCTTTCACCAGAGCTTTTTCAGTGCATGGGACTTGCTACTCCGTCCTGGATATTCTGATTCAGCAACTGGAGTGTATGACTGCCCGCTATTGGATTGGGGATGGCACTGGTGGTACTTTCGTGAGTATTGCTCATAACTGCTCTCAGGACTCAAATCAGGCTTTCTACATGGCTCTCAAGCAGGTAGAGGAAGCGATTCAAACGGACTTAGAACAGGATGATCCTGGAAGAGCTGAAAGGTATCAGCAACTATTAAAGTTGGTGACTAGAATCCGCAAAAAACTGCTACCCTGCGGCTCTGCTCATGCAGATTGGCAGCACGATCGCGATACCCTGGGAATTACGCCTGGTCAAAATCTAATTCAGACAATTCTCATTGGGGTGCAAAGCTGGCCCACCTTACTGCCCCGTGTGGCGAGTGAGACGACCGCGCGTCAATTTATTCGACAACAGGCCGCTGTCTGGGGGCTGCGAACGAATCAGGTGGGTGGCTACGATCCAAATATTGAACCGCTCGGCCTGACTCGCATTGGTTAATCCCGTGGCTAAAGCGACATCCTTCGGAATGACCTGCGAGACAAAAGAAATTAAGCAATAGAAAATTTGTACTATTAAATGACTGGATCTGCTGATCTGGGATCGTTTCAGCGATCGTGTGTTAAAACACTGTAGAACTTTTGCCCCTATGGATAGTGTAGACTGTGATCCTTCGCTCCTACATTTAGTTCATAACGCATCCATTTTCCATACAAGCGAGATCTCCCTTATGGTTCGAGAGCTTCAACATCCCCGCCTCCCAAACAGTGCAACCAGCCCTACGGTTGAACATCCGCCCCAATCTGAAACTACCAGTCCTTTTCCGGCCACGGCTCCTGCTGCCAATCCAGTCTTTTACCGGACCTACAGCCGTCGTACAGAATATGGCCGCGAACCCTGGGATGCAGTCATTCGTCGGACTACCCAGGGCTTGATCAAACTGGGCAAGCTGACAGAAGCGGAAGCTCAGTTAATTGAGCGGATGCAGCAGGAACTGAAAGCCTTACCTTCTGGGCGCTGGTTATGGGTAGGGGGAACCGAGTGGATTGAAAAGCCAGAAAATTTTTCTGGAGCCTATAACTGCACCAGTACGAATGTGATCGACTGGCAAGCCTTTGGCCTGATGATGGATCTGGCCATGATGGGTTGCGGCACTGGAGCAATTCTGGAACCGCACTATATTCATCAGCTTCCGGTAATTCGCAATCGGTTGTCTGTTCAGGTGCAGGGGACTGTCGGAGCCACCCCAGCCGCCGATCGCCGCGAGATAACGGAAGTTGTGGTTGAGGGCGATCGCGTCACGATTCACGTCGGGGATAGCCGCCAGGGATGGGTATCGTCCTACCAGGCGTTACTGGAGTTGTCGAGTAGCGATCGCTTCAATGGGGAAGTTCAGGTGACAGTAGATGTCAGCGATGTCCGACCGGAAGGAGAAGTACTCAAAGGCTTCGGAGGCGTGGCTAACCCAATTCGCCTGCCTGGTCTGTACGAGCGTTGTGCTGCCATTCTTAACAAAGCCTTGGGCCGACAACTGACTTCTGTAGAATGCTGTTTGCTAATCGATGAAGCTGCCGCTACGGTGGTTGCTGGAAACATTCGACGTTGTTTACCAGAAGATGCATTAGTTCATACGTCCAAAGGCTTGGTTCCAATTAAGGATGTGCAGATTGGCGATTTAGTGCAGACCCCGCTTGGATTCCGGCGAGTTGTGGACAAGTTTGATCAGGGATTTCAGGATGTTTATGAGATTGAAACCAATGCGACTTTTCCCCGTGCGACCTTAAACC
>NZ_JBRAGO010000092.1:0-17744 GCF_052746595.1 Leptodesmis sp. | reverse complement strand
CTTATCTCAATAATCAGTTATGAATCTTCTCTCTAGAAGGTGACACGCACCCTTACTCACCCTATTAACTTCACACTTACCTTACTTCATTGATCTTCGGGTCTGGCTTAAATATTTAAGGCAGACCTAAGCCAATAAAACTGACACCTAGACTGCTGATATCGACCTTAGCAGCACCAGTCATTGTGGTACTGCCGCCAGGCCCAGATGTAGACATTGTTCCAATTTCAATCACATGGGAATTCCAGATTGTCAGGCTGGCTCCGATGTCATATCCGCCTTCGAGATGGTTGGACTTATCTGCAAATTCTTGATAGTTGATGTCAGAGATAGTCATAATGTCCTCCTTAACTTGAATCCTGTGGAACATGAACTAATCTATTCCAATTGCAAAGATGAATTACAGTCCAAGAGCTACCAGACTGCCACCAAAGGTAGAGAGGTCAATCTTTAATGCGCCTTGAGCCGCATAGCTGCCATTCGGCCCTGAACTAGAAACGGTATAGAACTGGGTTAAGTCGTAGTTGTAACTGCTGAACGAAAGCCCAATGTCTTTTCCACCTTCGAGATGATTGGATTCACCTGCAAATTCTTGATAGCTGATATCGGAGATAATCATAACGTCCTCCTTAAGGACTAATTGAACTAAAGTTGTTTTTCGCCTTGAGTTCAGCTTTGTCTATGCTGATATTTAAACTGTATACCGATTGCTTCTAAATTGGGTCTTATTTTGCGATATATATAGCCAATTTGGCAGGGATTTGTAGGAGTAAATAGTTAAATAGTTTGGCTGATGATTTACATAAAATTAGCCAGCTTATAACTGAAAACTGGCTAAACAATGAGGAAATAGTAATTCAGGCTCGCTCATGATAGATAACTTCTGCAATCGTTATTAATTGATTGAACTAACGCCATTGGAAAAAATTGAGAGATTGTCTGCAGATAGAAGTCTCTCGAAGTTCTCCCAACTAGGATCCAAAAGTTCCTCCATATAAATTGGCTTCTGACTGGGCCACTGTTTCTAGACTGGTCAAGTTTTTTTCAGGATTTAGACTTTGCAGGGTGGATAAGTCGCCGATACTGACGGTAGAGAAGCCTGCAGGCTGCCTTTGTTCAGATGCCTTTTTCAAGTACTGATTTTCGTTGACCAGTCGGCTGTAAGTTCGGTAAGGAATGAAGTAAACAGGGTTATAGCCAGCAAAGCGTAAAATCAATACACAAGCCCAGGAATATCGACCTTCGGTAATAGCTTCTACTACCTGGTTAAATTGTTCTGGACTCATGACTTTATTACGTTTTGCCAACGAATTGGCACTGTGACAGTTCATAGGGCACCTCTTTAATGATTCATTTCAGTTCAATCAACTGGGCAATGTCACAGATTTAAGTTGGTTTCCTGCAACTTTCGGATGGGGTCGAGTAAGACATCAGCAATGCGGCGATGCCGGACAACAATTTCAGCCGTAGCCGTTTGACCCGCTTTCAGGGGGATGGTTTGCTGATCTTTGGTCACAGAACTGCGATCGAGCGCAATTTCCACCCGATACACTGCTCCCAGTTTTTCATCAGATTTAATATCGGGAGAAATGGCAATGACTTTCCCAGAAATAATGCCGTAATCTTGATAGGGATAAGCATCAAATTTAATTTGAGTGCGATCGCCGACCTTCACCAATCCCGCCTCACGGGTCGGTAAGGCAGCAGATAGAATCAACGGTACCCCCTGAGGAGCAATTTCAGCAATTGGTGGTCCCGCCTGAGCCACTTCCCCAGTACGACGGATATTGAGTGCCGATACATACCCATCTGCCGGAGCACGTAGTGTCAGTTGATTTAACTCGGCTCTTGCCTGTACCAGTTGCTTCTGATTTTGCTGCATCTTAGCCTGCAACTGAGTTTTCTGTACCATCAACTGTTGAATGGCCTGTTGAGATTGCAATTGGGCATTATTAGCTTCAGCATATTTACGATTTAGTTCTGCCCGCAGTCGCCGTGCCTCTGCTACGACTTGTTGCAACTCTGAGCGCATACGTTGGGATTCCGCCTGACTTTGCTGAATCTCACCCAGTTGCTGAGTCAGGCTGCGCTGACGATCGTTCAATTGTTGCTGAGCCTGAAATACTTGCTCTCTCGCCAGTGCACCTTCATTGGCTAAATACTCAAAGCGAGCCAGACGTTCCCGTTGCAAGGCCAGATCAGCCTGTAACTGTGCCAGCACCATTTGCCCCGTAGCAGCCCGATTTTCTGCCTGGGTAATGGCTGTAGCTTGACTTTGAATTTTTGCCTCAGCTTGGGCAATCGCGGCTTCTTGGGCACGAATTTCTGCCATTGCGATTGCCGATCGGGTTTGGGCTCCCAACCGAGCCTTGTCAATTAAAGACTCCGTTTGTAGCAATTCTTTCTCATAATTAGTATTGGCCTGCACCGACTATTGGACCCGGTTGAGCGCAATCGTATTATCCAGGGCCGCAACCACCTGCTCTGCTCGCACGGGTTGACCTTCCTGAACGCAAATATTGGCAATCTTACCAGAGACAACTGGCGACACCTTATAAGCTTCTCCTTGGGGCACCAGTCGTCCCTGGGCGCGACCGACCTCATCAATGCGAGCGACTACTGACCAAGTGGCCAGGGCTGTACAAAATATGATTCCCCCAACCGCAGGGCACGGGCGATCGCAATTCGTTGCCGTTGTCCGCCTGACAGATTCGCTCCCCGTTCTCCAACTTTGGTGTAATAGCCCAGGGGCAAATTTTGGATAAACGCATGAGCTTCCGCCAGTTTGGCCACTTCGATCACGGCTTCCAGGCTATAGCCGGTCCGGTATAGCGTGATGTTGTCCAGAGTCGTGCCAGAGAATAGAAAACAGTCTTGAGGCACTACTCCCAACTGATGCCGTAAGGAAGGCGGCGATACGTGCCGCACATTATGACCATCAATGGTAATCCGGCCATTGGTGGGATGATACAAGCCCTGCAATAAATTGATCAACGTTGTCTTACCCGACCCACTGCGGCCCACAATGGCGATCGTCTCACCGGGGTGGGCGGTAAAAGAAATGCTCTGCAAAATGTTGCGATCGTCCTCCACCCGATAACGAAAAGTTACATTCTCAAAACTCACTTCACCTCGAAGCGGCGGCAATACCAACAGGGGTTGGTTCGGGCTTTCTTCCGGTGGCGTACTAAAAATGTCTTCCAGGCGTTCCACCGATACCATCACTTCCTGCAATTCATCCCACAGCCCGACCAGTGCCAGAGTGGGGCCAATGACATTGCCAATCATCATATTAAAAGCTACCAGTTGACCAATGCTGAGCTGATCCTGAATCACCAGCATGGCCCCATACCAGAGCAAGGCTGCACTCCCGATCGTGTTAATCAATCCACTCAAAGCCTGCAATCCATTCGCCAGCTTTTGTCCCCGAAATTGAACGTTGAACTGACTGGTCAGGTGCTCTTCCCATTGCCAGCGTACATCCCGTTCTGCTGCTGCCGTTTTCACGGTTGCAATCCCTGTCAACATTTCGACCAGGGAAGAGTTTTGCTTGGCCGATTCATAGAACACCTGACGAGATACTCGGCGCAAAAAAGGACTGGCAATCACTGTCAACAGAATAATGGGTGGCAATAATCCTACAATCAGCAAGGTGAGTCGCAGGTTATAATGAAGCATCAGTCCCACATAGACGATCGCCATTATGGCATCTAAGCCCGTAGTAAATGCCTGTCGAGTTAGAAATAATTGAATCTTTTGATTCTCCTACACCCGTGTGACAATATCTCCCACCTGACGGGCGGCAAAAAACTGTAAGGGTAGATTCAACCTATGGCTGATAAAGCCACTGATCAACGTGACATCTACCTGATTAGAAAAGAAATCCAGCAGGTATTGCCGCATACTGGTTAATCCCACCCGCCAGATGCTAGCCAGCAGTAAACCCATAACAAAGGCATGCAGAGTCAGCACACTCTTATGCACCACCACCTGATCCAAAGTGATCTGGGTAAATAGGGGTGTGACCAATCCCAAGACCTGCAACAGCACAGATGCCGCAATGATCGGCAC
This sequence comes from Leptodesmis sp., assembly GCF_052746595.1. Taxonomy (NCBI): domain Bacteria; kingdom Bacillati; phylum Cyanobacteriota; class Cyanophyceae; order Leptolyngbyales; family Leptolyngbyaceae; genus Leptodesmis; species Leptodesmis sp. The sequence continues at coordinate 13,673 of NZ_JBRAGO010000092.1, read as the reverse complement.
CAGCATGGATTGATACGGGGCAAAGGCTCCCCAAAAGCGGCCTAAGGATAACTTGGCGGCAGGCATAGCTTGCAATAACTCGGTGGGAGTCAGCAGCACAGTATAGCCTGTCCACTTGGCCTGGAAGTCAGCAATTGAGAGCGATCGCTTTCCCAAAGCCGGATCTGCGAGAATTACCCGATTGCGCTTGACCCGATAAACCACTACATAATGATCACCCTGCCAGTGGGCAATCCACGGTGTTGTCTGATTTGCTAACCGATTAAAACTAGAACGGACTGGGCGAGCCATAAACCCGATACTTTCTGCCGTATGCGCCAGTCCCTTGAGTGAAACGCCCGATCGTCCGACTCCCGCCAGGTTACGCAGCAGGTTCAGGCTCAGTCGTTTACCCCAATATTGCGCCACCATCGCCAGACAAGCAGCACCACAATCAGAACTGCTTTGCTATTGAATAAAGGAATAGTTTTGTCCAAACCAGCGCCAGCGCCGTTTGGTTGGCGTGGGTTGAGCAAAGCGAATGGGAATAGTTTGGGAAAGGGAGAGTACCGGGCGTTGGGCTGTTTGAGTGAGGACTGGTTGTGGCAATGGACGATCGCTGGCCGAATGTCGCGATCGCACCGCAAGGGAGCGTGTCAGAGGCGTGCCAGATACCGCCGATCCTGGCTTCAGAGATGGAACAATGACTTGAGCCATTTCCCAATAATCACTGGCCAAGTAATAGACCTGTAACTCGGTCGCGGCACTCCAATCAGCTGGCACAGCATCTGGGAATCCCCAGCTATCACCAATCACAGGTAACGGCTCAGTGTGTCCCTGAATCTTTCCCTGACGCAACCACCACCGACCTGCCTGGGTCGGAGTAGCTTGTGCTAATTCACTGCCTGCCGGGATAGAGGTTTCTGTAAGATAGGGCAGTAATCGTTTGAGAACGTGGCTGGGTTGTGTTCTTAACTCTGTTGCGACTTTTAGAAAGATCAGCTGCTGTCGAATGCTAGTGCTTTGATATAAATGATCGCGCAACTGGGGAACCTGATGCAGCCAATGGTGCAGTTTGGCATACGGAAGAATGGCCACCAGCCCCTCTCCTGTGGCGATCGCTCGGTAAGGCCAGGGACGATCGCAAAACTGCTCATCTGCACCGCGACTTTCCCCTTCTTCCAGCAACTGAACTGGGACATCTTTTTGTTGGGTACAATCCCAGCTCAACAATCATAGATTGCCCCAGCACACAATCAACAAATCTTGAGGAAAATGACACGCGAGAGAAGACTCTGTTGGACTCAAATTCTCGCTGCAAATCAGTTCATCTCCCAATTGCACAGTCTGCAGTTTGCAGTCCTGACTAAATTCAACAACCCATTGATTATTTGCAGGAAACACATTGAGCAGAATTTCAGCCAATAATTCATGAGTAGAACTAGCGCTAGCCGGAGGGGGCTTATCTTCCGGTTCTGTAAACTTTTTCATGGCTCTTCCAATCCAATTGAGTGGTTTTGAAGCGAGCAATAACCACTTAAGAGCAACGTAATCAATGGTAGATGAACCTGGACGTAGTGCGAATTTGCAGGTTCTTCAAGGCGACACTGCGATCGCACGTCCCACATTCTAATTCTACTTCTTACTTCAAAGTTAGCAGATCCTCTGATAAATGTCACTCGGGGCTATGACTCTCTCCTGGTTAGTTGGGGAGGCGCGGTTTGTGCTGATTGGCAAAGCGTCCCACAGCACCCATGAGTTTTACGACCGACGGCCAGAAATAACTAAACGGTTAATTCAGGAAAATTGATGACATACAGGCTGTAGACCCGTTGGATCAGTAGGCGGAACTGGGGACAAGAGAAGCTCCAGAAACCTTTCCATCAGCTTTTTGAAACGATTTATGAGCAACGGCGGGCAGCACAAAAACCCATCAACCAGAAGCTTGGCCTCAAACCCTATCTAACAAAGTCTTTTGCCGATGCCTAGGTATCGGCAAAAGACTTTGTTGTGGGTGAAACGCCCCTAGACTATCGTGTCTGAGTGTTTTTATGTATGTTTTCTGGCAAACAGTTGGCCGATCGTGGTCATGAGTACTGAATTCTGTATAAAGTCCTGTAACAGAAAAGGGGGATCGGTACTCGGTTTCCGTTGCACGACCTGACGCAGTTGCCACAGGAGAAAGCCCAGTACCCAGGCAAAATCAGTCAGCATGGCATAGAACCAGCCATGATTTTTGAGGAAATAGCGCCGTCTGGAATCGAACACATATTTTGGTTGGCGTTTAGGCGCATTTGTTTTGGCCGTTACACCCGTACTTTGCCCAGAGATATGCATAATGCGGCTTTGGGGCACATACCAGCAGGGCCACCCCGCCCGCTTTGCCTGTAAACAAAAATCGGTTTCTTCGTAATACAAGAAGTAGTCCTCGTCCATCAAGCCAATGCTGTCAAACACTTGACGGCGAATCATCATGCTGGCACCGGGCAGCCAGTCCACCTGCTGGGCTTCTTCAGTCATGGTTTGAGCAATCACCCACTTCGACAGGAGTTTGGAGACAAGGCCCAACCGCAATCCTCCATCTAGCTCGCTCCAGATAGAAGGAAACCGAAAGGTAATGGGCCATCGAGTGCCATCAGGTTCCTCAACCCCACTGCCCGCAATCCCAACGGTTGGATGTTGATCCATAAAATCAACCAAGGTTTTCAGGGCACCAGGCCGGACTTCGGTATCTGGATTGAGCAGTAAATAGTAGAGGGGAGGCGTTTGAGATTCTAGAAATGGTCGAATGGCTGTGTTATTGCCGTAGGAAAATCCTCCATTAATTGAGGAGGAATGCAACGTCACCCAATCATGCCATCCTTCAGTTTGAATAGCCTGAGCAATCTTCTCAACTGAGCCATCATTGGAGGCGTTATCCACCACCACCACCTGCATTCCTGGCAGTGTTTGAACTTCAGGGAGGAGCGATCGCAAACAGTTAATCGTCAACTCCGCCGTTCGATAATTCACGATCGCGACCAGTAAGGGAATCGGAGACTGGGGTTGTCCCTCCTCGGAGAGTGAAGGTTCTGGCAACAGTACGGATGTAGCTTCACAGTTCATAATCATGACCAATCAATAATGACAGTACCTTATGCTGCTCGTTGAATATTGGAGTTCAACACTATCCCAGATTTCTGTACACCGTTCCAGTAACTCTGAATCATCTTTGCCATCACCTGAACATTCGGTTCCTGCAGCATACTGGAATGACCTCCGGGTACATCACAAACCTTTACGTCAGCAGTGACACGGTGCTTCCAGCCTAGCAAAGGATCAGCATAGCGTTCTACATAGGGCGTATCATCAATTGGCGTGCCATCAAACATGGAACTTTTCTCAGTTGCCCGTAAGAGCAGCACCTCCCCTTGTAAGACTGTATCCGGTACATACTGTGCTTGCGCCCAGACGAGAATGGTTCGTACTGGAATAGCTTTCAACCAGTGGGGAATCGGCAGTTTCCGATCCAGGCAATAGCGAAATAGCTGAAGTTGCCCCCGATCGTGCAGAGTTTTGTAGCGCTTCTGAATCTCGTAACTCACCAGATTGGTCACTTTCTTGCGGACTTGATTGAGAATGAACACTCCCCGCTCAAAAGGTTTCATGGATTGACTATCACGAAACACTTTAGAAAAACTATCTCGTCGTTGATTAGCAATGTAACCCACCTTTTCCTCGGCTTCGACATCAGCCGCATCCATGATAGCTACCATACCAATCGATTGGCCCTGCAATTGTAACTGCCGCGCCATTTCAAAGGCTAACACGCCACCCGCACACAAGCCACCCAGGAAGTATGGCCCTTCCGGTTGCACCTCACGGATTTTCTCAATGTAGTAGGCCACCATCTCTTCAATCCGGGTATGCAGGATTGGGCAACCATCAGCACTATAAGGTTGCACTCCATATACCGGAACATCTGCAGAAAGGCGGTTGGCTAACTCTTGATACAGCAAAATTTCACCATTTCCATCATGAATCAGAAAAATAGGTGGTTGACCGCTTCCTGGTTTGAGTGGAACGATCGCCTGTTGTACTTGGGACGGTCCTGATCGCTCCAGATACTCAGCCAATTGAGCGATCGTAGGAGCCATCAGTAAGGTGCTGAGAGGTAACGATCTGCCAAACTGTTTCTCTAATTTGGAGAACAAGCTGACCGCCAGCAAAGAATGGCCACCCAACTCAAAGAAGTTATCATTAACCCCAACGGATGGAATTGCCAGAACCTCTTCCCACACTTGAGCCAGTTGTTGCTCTAATAGAGTACGAGGAGCTACAGAAATTTTGTCAGGCAGTGAATCTACGCGATCGCCTTCAATATACTTAGCTGTAGATTTGGTTAATTCACTAGGTTTACATTCACTGGGTTTAAATGAACGAAGTTCTGAAAGTTTTAAATCTGGATTCAGCACCAATTGCGCTAAAAGCTGCTCATATCGCTGCAGCAGATGGATAACTGTTTCAGGACGGAATAAATCTGTCTTGTACTGGAAGGTAGCAGTTAGTTGTCCATTGTTTTCACTGAGGGATAGCGAAATATCAAAGTTGGCGATTTCTCGGTTAACAAATACCGAACTTACAGTCAACCCTGCTAAATCTAAGGAAGGTGTCGGTGTGTTTTGCAAGACAAACATGGCCCGCGTTAGCGGAGTACGCCTTAAATTAGGCAGGTCTGCAACCAGTTGTAACGGCACGTCCTGATGCTTCGAGCCTTCCATAAAAGATTCACTGACTCGCTCCAAAAGCTGACAAAAACTTGGATTCGCGGATAAATCAGTTCTTAAGACGACAACATTATTGAAATATCCAATCAATCCACGAGCTTCAGCTCGATGCCGTCCGGCAACAGGCGTACAGATTACCATATCCTCTTGCCCGGTGTGTTGATGCAGGAGGATATTAAAAGCAGCAAATAAGGTGACAAATAAGGACACTCCCTGATTCGCACTCAGTAGTTTCAGATGATTTGTTAAATCTGTGGATAGAACCTGAGATTGGACTCCCCCTTGATAAGAGGTGACTGGCGATCGCGGATAATCGATCGGGAGTGCCAGGGATGGAACCGTTCCATGCAACTGTTGTTGCCAATATTCCAGTTGCAGTCTTAACGAATCTCCCTGGAGCCATTGGCGTTGAGTCCAGGCAAAATCCGCATATTGTACGGGTAAATCCAGAAGTGGAGAAGCTTGCCCACCCACAAACGCAGAATACAGTGCCCCTAGCTCTCGAACAAAGACACTGTGAGACATACCATCAAAAACAATGTGATGGATGGTGCGTAACAGCACATGCTCCTGCTCCGCCAATTGCAGGAGGGCAACCCGCCAGAGAGGGGCCTGACTCAAATCAAACGGAACTTCGGCCTGAGCGATCGCCCGTCTTTCAATCTCAGCTTGTTGCTGCTCAGTAGGAAGGTCACGCAGATCGATATAATCTACACGGATCAGCATTTCAGGCAGAATCACCTGCACAGGTTCTCCATTCTCAGTTCTGAAAAAGGTGCGGAGGATTTCATGTCTGCGTGTAATTTCATGCAAACTTTGCTCTAGCGCGGTAACATTGAGGGCACCAACCAACTGGAATGAATGCAGAATATTATGAACTGATGTGTCAGGTTGTAATTGTTCCAGTTGCCAAAGTCGCTCCTGATTAAATGACAGCGGTAACGCTCCATCTCTGGGAGCCTTTTGAATAGGCGGAGATTGATACAGCAGGCGCACATTGTTGCGAGCCATGCGCCAGAAACTGGGTGCAGTCTTTGCTTGATTATCTGATTCTAAAAATTTAGATTCGCTGGGTGATACATCAGGAAAAGATTTCATGATTTTTCTTCTGCTCAAAAATGCTGTGCTTAACTGTATAAAACTAAATGTCTGAAGGCACCTTCAAAAATCTTCTAATAACCCAGTTTCCAGTAACTCTTTGGAGAAGATGTTTAAAAGTCCTAATGTTTGTAGCAAGCTACCTGGATCCCTTTAAATTCCTTGTCATAGGGAACCCAGAGCTTGTTTTTTCCTGTTAAAGAAAAGGGGGGAGATCACTTAGTGTCTGGCATCATAAGCCACATCTTTTTTAGCTCTGGAATTGCGGATCCCGTAACTATACGGAGTAAGTGATTAATTCCAGCGTAAGGTTTATAGCTAATGATACGCATTCCCCGACCAACTCTTAACCAAACATTTATAAAATGATGAATTTTTTATGTAGTTACATGCAGTTTTTACTGGCCTCAAAGTTTAAAATATTACTGTAAGGAGATGATGGAGATGATAAAGCTATCATTCTGTTACTTGTGATACTGTTACCCGCGCCAAAATAATAAGCATTAGCCCTGGTAACAGCCTTTATTTATTAAAGAAATTTACACAAATGCTAGCCAAAGAAGTTCTTCGCCAGCACATTGCAGAAACTATTCTTTTTTCAAAAGAGTATCCCTATGTAGATAGTGATTCTTTTTTAGAAAATGGTGTAATTGACTCCATGAATGTGATTGAGCTAGTTCTGTTTTTAGAGCAGCAGTTTGGCATTCAAGTTGCAGATCACGAAATTGTTCCAGATCACTTTGACTCGATTGAGAAATTGGCTGATTTCGTGTAAACCAAACAATGTGTTACTGCTTAAACTCACTGTTGAGCCAGATTTTCTGGCCTGACAGATTTTCTACCTCCTGACGGGGAGTATTGCGAATGTTAGTACATCAATTTTTGGAGAATAGTGCCGATCGCTTCCCCAACAAGGTGGCACTAATCTGTGATGGTCAGCGACTCACGTATGCAGACGTTGAGGTTCAGGCCAATCGATTAGCGAACGCACTACGAGCACAAGGTTTACAACGAGGAGAACGAGTCGCCTTATATTTGCCAAATTCGATCGAGTTAGCGATCGGGATCTTTGCTGTTCTAAAGGCAGGCGGAGTTTTTGTACCGATCAATCACTCTACCAAGTTTGACAAGTGTGCGTATATTCTCAATAACTGTGATGCTCGCGCCTTGATCACCTCTGGTCGGCAAAGTAATCTCATAAAACAGTTGCTGCCAGCCGTTCCTGGTCTAAAGACCATCGTGTTCACTGCACCCGTAGCGGAGCCAAAACAGATCTCTTTCCTCAGTTACGATGCAATTCAAGCCGATTATCCTGAACAGCGTCCAAAACACATCAATATTGATGTTGATCTGGCCTGTTTAATTTACACCTCTGGCAGTACAGGTGAGCCAAAAGGAGTCATGTCTGACCACAGTAATGTGGTGTTTGCCGCCAGTTCGATTATTGAATATCTGGGAAATGTAGAGTCTGATACTGTTATTGGGTTACTGCCACTTTCCTTCGATTATGGTCTTTACCAGTTACTCATGGTGTTCAAATTTGGTGGAACGCTGGTTTTAGAAAAGGGTTTCACTTATCCTGCTGTCATTTTGAAGCGGATTGAAGAAGAGAAAGTTACAGGTTTTCCGGGGGTTCCGACTATTTTTTCAGTACTGTTGAATATGGATCGCAGTCAGTTCGACTTGTCGAGCTTGCGATACATGACTAATACTGCAGCCGCTTTACCCGCTTCTCACATCACAGAAATTCGGGAAGCATTCCCATCCGTCACCTTATTTTCCATGTACGGGTTGACGGAAACCAAACGCACTTTGTATTTACCACCGGAGGAACTCGATCGCCGTCCTGGTTCGGTGGGAATTCCTATTCCGGGGACGGAAGCCTGGATTGAAGGGGAAGATGGGCAGCGCCTGGAAGCAGGTCAAGTGGGCGAGTTGGTGGTGCGAGGACGGCACGTGATGCGAGGTTACTGGAACGCTCCGGAGAAAACGGCGGCTCGCTTTCGTCCTGGAGCTTTGCCCGGTGAACGGCTTTGCTACACAGGCGATCTATTTCGGATGGATGAGGAAGGATTCTTCTACTTTGTCGCCCGAAAAGATGATGTGATCAAGAGCCGGGGGGAAAAGGTACCGCCTAAAGAGGTCGAAAACGTTTTGTATGGTCTGAAAGGAGTGCGAGAAGCCGCCGTGATTGGGGTGCCGGATCCCGCCTTAGGACAAGCCATCAAAGCATTTGTCTCTCTGGAACCCGAAGTCTCTCTGACAGCAGCGGATGTGATTCGTCATTGTCGAGCCAATCTGGAAGACTTCATGGTGCCCCAGTTTGTGGAGATTCGTCCAGAACTACCCAAAAGTGCCAATGGCAAGATTAATAAACTGGAGTTAGGACAAACAGAATCACATTGGCGGTAGGGGTGGGTTTTATCCATCAATCATGATCAATGTTCATGATTCTGCCTCAACCTGCCCTTACACAGAATTGAATTAAACCCTATTTTTTGGGAGTAACCCATGTGTGGAATTGTGGGTGTCTTGAATTTATACAAGTCGCAACCGATACCAGAAACGGTGATGCGACAAATGCTGGGAATGATCCGTCATCGTGGCCCGGATGAGTTTGGCATTTATCAGGATGAGTGGGTGAGTTTGGGCAATGCCCGTCTTAGCATTATCGATCTCAGTGGTGGACAACAGCCCATCAGCAATGAAGATGGTTCCTTGTGGATCGTCTTTAATGGTGAAATTTTCAATTATCAAGAATTGCGTCCCGATCTAGAACAGCGTGGACACCGCTTTAAAACCCATTGCGATACAGAAGTGATTTTACATCTGTATGAAGAGTATGGGCCGGAGTGTTTGAATTATCTCAATGGCCAGTTTGCGATCGCCATCTGGGATACCCGCAAACAGCGGTTATTCGTTGCCCGCGATCGCCTGGGAGTGCGGCCTCTGTTTTACACCCAGGTCGATGGTCAATTGATTTTTGGTTCAGAAATCAAGACCCTATTGGCGCATCCATCAGTATTCGCAGCGATGGATCCAGCGTCCCTCTCCCAGGTATTTACATTCTGGAGCGCTCAAATTCCCCATACCGTTTTCCAGAATATTTACACTCTGCCCCCCGGTCACTACCTGGTTACTCAAAGTGGTCAAATTAAGATTCAGCCCTATTGGGAACTGGATTTTGATGGGGACGATTGCATCACTCGTTCTGCTCAGGATTACCTGGAGGAGTTTGAGTAACTATTGATTGATGCCACCCTGATTCGGTTACGCGCTGATGTTCCAGTAGGTGCGTATTTGAGTGGTGGGTTAGATTCTTCCACGACCACGGCGATTATTCGCAACTATACTCACAATCCCCTGGAAACCTTCTCGATCGCCTTCTCCGATTCTGAGTTTGACGAGAGCGAGTTTCAACGTCGCATGGCGAATGAATTGGGGACGGATCATCAGGTCGTATATTGCACCCACGCTGATATTGGCGCGGTGTTTCCAGAGGTAATCTGGCATACGGAAACACCCATGCTGAGAACGGCTCCCGCCCCCATGTTTTTGCTATCTCATCTGGTTCGCAAGCATAATTTTAAGGTTGTAATTACGGGGGAAGGAGCAGACGAATTTCTGGGAGGATACGATATTTTCAAAGAAATGGTAGTGCGGCGGTTTTGGGCCAAGCACCCTGACTCCGCGTGGCGACCTTTGCTGCTGAGACGACTTTATCCAGAAATTGGGCGGCTGGGTGAAACGAATGAACGCTTTCTGACCAGCTTCTTCAAGAAGCAGTTGACTGAAACCGAGTTGCCGTTTTATTCCCATCTGATCCGCTGGTCGAATGGAGCCAGGTTGCAACGGTTATTGCTACAGCCGCCCCAAACCTCTCCCCTGGAGCAAGCCGCACAACTGATTCCGATTCCCGATCGCTTCCACCAGTGGTCGCCCCTGGCCAAAGCTCAGTATCTGGAAATCGTCACCTTTTTGTCGCCTTACTTGCTCTCGTCCCAGGGCGATCGGGTGGCGATGGCAAATTCTGTAGAAGGACGCTTCCCCTTCCTGGATTACCGGGTGGTAGAGTTTTGCAACCGCCTGCCTGCAAAGTTGAAATTGCGGGGACTGAATGAAAAATGGTTACTGCGTCAGTTAGCCAGCAAGTTACTGCCTGCGGATATCTGGCAGCGCCGCAAGCGTCCTTATCGTGCCCCCATTCATCGCAGTTTCTTCCATAGCCAGACTCCCGCCTACGTCAGCGAGCTACTTTCGGAGAGTGCGTTGCACGAGTCAGGCTTGTTTAATCCACTGGCCGTGCAACAACTGATCCGCAAGGCTCAAAGTGGTCTGCAACTGAGTGAAGTGGATGATATGGCGATCGCCGGAGTACTGTCTGCCCAGTTGACCTATCACCACTTTGTCAAAGATTTTCATCACCGATTGTCACCGATCACGGATTCCGATCGGGTGAAAGTAATCAACAACATGAAAGAGGAATTAACTGTATGAGCGAGACAACGATCATCGAAGAAAATACCCTGAGCCAATCAAGCACCTTTGGTCGTCACTCTTTAGACCTGGATGTTGAGCAAGAGTGCGATCGCTTAATCGAAGGATTGCGCCAGCATGTCCACCAAACCCTGCGTCGTCAGGGAGCCGTACTGGGAATTAGTGGCGGAATTGACTCCTCGGTTGTATTGGCCCTATGTGTGAAAGCCTTTGGAGCCGATCGAGTGGTGGCCTTACTGTTGCCGGAAGGCGAATCCAGCCCGGATAGCGCAACCCTGGCTCACATGCTGGCCGATCACTATGGAGTCAAAACGATTACGGAAGACATCTCCGGCGCTCTAGAAGGATTTGGTTGCTACCGTCGCCGCAATGAAGCCATTCAACGGTTGTTCCCAGATTTCGGCCCAGGTTGGGGAGCTAAAATCGCTTTGCCGGGTAACTTACTGGAACAGAATACCCTTAACATCTTTTACCTGACGGTTACAAGTCCAGCTGGTGAAGAATTTACCAAGCGCTTACCTCCCGCCGAGTACTATCAGATTGTGGCGGCTTCCAACTTCAAGCAACGGGCACGCATGTCCATGCTCTATTACCATGCAGAACTCCGCAATTATGCCGTGATTGGTACGCCCAATAAAAACGAACATTTACTGGGATTCTTTGTGAAGCATGGGGATGGCGGCACGGATATTAGTCCGATCGGCCATTTGTTCAAGACCCAGGTTTACCAACTGGCACGGCATTTAGGGGTGCCAGAGGAAATTCAACGCCGCACGCCGACTTCTGATACTTATCCAGGCGGCAGTACGCAGGAAGAGTTTTTCTTCCGGCTGCCGTTTGATATCCTGGATACCATCTGGCTAGGTTATGAGCGAGGTATTGCCAATGAGAAGATTGCTCAGGGACTAAATCTGACGGTGGAGCAAGTTGAGCGCGTGGTTGCCGACATCGTCCGCAAGCAACGCACCACCGCTTATCTCAGAATGCACACCATCTCACTGGCTGATTAGGGTTGTGGATCACTCCCCGACACTCGCCAAAGCCAACCCGAGCAAATCCTGGCTGTTCGCAATAGCCTTGCAAAATGACCAAACTACCCAGCTACGAAGGGCACGATCGTGTGTGACATCAATGGGTCGGGGCATGGAAGAAGGGAATAGGGAATAAGAGGTGGTGTTAGCGTAGCGTAACGCATCACCTTCAGTGTTATGGTACCAATCCCTATTACGAGTTAAGAACCCAGGGCCGCCTGATCAGTTCACCTGATCAGTTCAATAGTTTTAGGGCTTTGAGGCCAGCGATCGGCTCGGTGAAGGAGCAGGAGCCAAAGGAACGAAAGCCGCAGTTGCGAGAGACTATCAGTTCTTTCAGGGTCAGGTAATGATCGCTCCAGGCAATGCCATTCATCTGCATTTGAAATCCCGCTGGGTGTCTGTAATGTTTTCCAGGTTGGTGGGCGGCTTTATCGGCCTGTGACACCCCAACAACATGGCCTTCCTGTAGTAACTGGAGAATTTCCTCCAGGGTGACTCGTTGGGTATAGGCGAGGGCAGCAGCGATCGCCAAGTTCAAAAATCCCTGCATGAAGGTAGAAGGGCTGTCAGGGTCGTAGGTCATCGGATGACGACCGGGTAAAGGATGGTGCAATCCGGCAGTGGCTTTGAAGGGAACTTGCGCTCTGGCAAAGGTGAGGAGGGATTGGGCCAACTGGGCCACCGAGGAAAAGGCCGCTGCAGTAATGCCACCCGTACGAATTTTGGCAAAGGCTCTCAGGGGTTGCAACACATCCAGGTAAGCAGGCAGGGATTCATTCATAGGAACTTCAAAAAAGCACTCCAGATGGGCAGGCAGTTGGGCCGCGATCGCTTTTATCTCCGCAGGTGGGAGGGGAGAAAGTTCCAGGGATGCGATCGTCAGACTGGGATGAGCGAAGGTATTCACCTGCGCGGCCGAACTGGGCATTCTGGTCGATCGCGATGACAAAGGCTACCTCTTGCAGATCTTCACCCAACCCGTTCAGGATCGACCTACCTTATTCTTTGAAGTGATTCAACGGTGTGGGGCAGAAGGCTTTGGAGAAGGCAATTTCAAATCCCTCTTTGAAGCGATCGAACGTGAATAGCAGGTAAGGGGGAATTTGTAATGCCATGACTTACTACTACAAGCTGGGTACGATTCCTCATAAACAGCATACGCAATTCCGTCAACCGGACGGATCGCTGTATCACGAGGAGTTGATGGGGATTCATGGATTCTCAGGGATTCAACCGCTGCTGTATCATTTACATCCACCCACGCAAATTCAGAAAATTCTCACCAGCAAACCGGTTGAACTGACGTTTGCAGAACCAGGTGCTCTACAGCCTCACCATTTACGCACGGCCAATGTTCCAGAGGGAGGAGATGCGATCGCTGCTCGCATTCCCTTGTTAGCAAACTCCGATGTCTGTGTCTCCGTTGTCCGGCCTACGGAAGCCATGAACTACTGGTATCGCTACGCCAGTGGAGATGAAGTCATTTTCATTCATGAAGACGGATTAGTTACTGCGGGATTTCAGCCAGGAGATGCAATTGCTGTGATTTTGCCGATGACGGTAGAAGCAGTAGCCATTTACCTGGGAATTATCGCTGCAGGTTGTGTAGTTATTTCCATTGCTGATAGTTTTTCTGCCAACGAAATTGCTATCCGTTTAAAGATTACTAAGACCAAAGCCATCTTCACACAAGACTTAATTCAACGAGTGGGACAGCAATTCTCCCTCTACACCAAAGTTATGAATGCCCAGGCTCCCACTGCGATCGTACTGCCATTGACAGATTCTCTCTCCGTTAACCTGCGGCAGGGCGATCTCTCCTGGACGAAATTTCTCAGTTCCAGGGAGGAGTTTGACGCGCTTCCATGCGATCCGGGTACCCCTACCAACATCCTGTTTTCTTCCGGTACTACGGGAGAACCCAAAGCGATTCTCTGGACACACACCACCCCAATTAAATGCGCCGTCGATGCCTATCTGCACCACGACATTCATTCCAGTGATATTCTTACCTGGCCAACCAGCCTGGGATGGATGATGGGGCCGTGGCTGATTTACACCAGTTTGATCAATCAAGCAGCGATCGGCCTGTATTACGGCGCACCCACCCGCCGGGATTTTGGTCAATTCATTCAGAATGCCAAAGTAACAATGCTGGGCCTGGTTCCCAGTCTGGTCAGCACCTGGAAAACTACGGCCTGCATGGAAGGGTTAGACTAGAGCGTGATTAAAGCCTTCAGTTCTACGGGCGAATGTTCAAATGCTCAGGATATGCGCTACCTGATGGCCTTAGCTGGAA
>NZ_JBRAGO010000091.1:0-18219 GCF_052746595.1 Leptodesmis sp. | reverse complement strand
ATCTTGGGAAGCCCGCACCGTATGCGTAGCATTGGTGTCGGGAGGATGTCACGAAAACTCCATTCATCCCAATTCCAAAGAACACTGAGTCATAGGTTTTTTCCGATCGAAACTTTCTACTTCGTCAGGGAGATGGATATGACCACTCGATCCAAGAACTATGTGCCGCTACTTCCCCTGGCTGTGCTGCTTGCCTTTGCCACTGCTCCAAAGCCCCAGATTGCAGGCTTAACGCTTCAACCCGCCGCTGCACAGTCAACTCCTTCAGCCGCTTTTCCGCTTCCTACCAGCGTGCCCCAGGGAACCAAGGTAGTTGTGGATAGCTCCAGCACTATGCAGAAGATTAGTGAGGCACTGAAGCAAAGCTTTGAGGAGCAGTACCCCGGCACCAGTGTTACGGTAACTCCTGCCAGTTCTGATGAAGCGGTTGCTGCAGTTGCTGCGGGGAAGGCCGATCTGGCCGCGATCGGTCGTCCGCTGACGGAAGCCGAAAAAGCTCAGGGTCTGGTAGCGGTGCCTGTCTCTCGTAATAAAATTGCCATGATTGTTGGGCCAGAGAGTCCCTTTAAGGGCAGTTTGACCGTTGACCAGTTTGCCCAGATTTTTAGGGGCGAAGTCACCAACTGGTCTCAAGTAGGTGGCCCATCGGCTCCGGTACGTCTGGTTGATCGCCCTGCGACCAGTGACACCCAACAGGCGTTTCAAAATTATCCCGTATTTCAGAAGGCTCCTTTCAAAACTGGGTCAACCGCCGTGCAAGTGGAAGACAGCACAGAAGCGGTGATTGCCAAACTGGGTCAGGATGGGCTGGGCTACGCGATCGCAGAACAGGTTGTGGAACAGCCCGATGTGCGAATTGTACCGATGTATAATACACCGCCCACGGATCCCAAATATCCCTTTTCGCAATCTCTGTATTACATCTACAAGGGGCCAACCCCCAGTACAGGTGCGAAAGCTTTCCTGGGACTTGCAGTCACTCCAGCCAATCAACGAATAATTGAAGCGGCCCGAACAGCAACCTCTCCTGCCGCCACCAGTCCTACCGCAGAAGCTACAGCTTCTCCCCAGGCTCCGGCAACCACACCCGAAAAGATGGCACCTAATCCCTGGTGGTGGTTGCTGGTACCCATCATTGGGATTCCCCTGGCGGCATGGCTGTTCAGACGCAATCAGGCGGCTCTTGTGGCAACTCCTGTGAGCGATCGCAACCGGATTATTCTCACTCCTCGTAATTGTCGGGATGCTTATGCCTACTGGGAACTGCCGGATGCCAAAACGGTTGAAGCCAGAAATCTGGCCTTGCGGCTTTACGACGTGACAGGAATTGATCTGGATCGGCAGCAGCCCCACAGCATGAAGCAATTTGATTGTCCACCTGGAGAACAGGATATGCACCTGCCGATCGCCTTGGACGATCGGGATTATCTCGTAGAAATTGGTTATCCCACAGAAGATGGAGGTTGGACAAAACTGGCTCGCTCGACCCATGTGCGGGTTCCCAAGTGTAGCCCAATCGAAACTGTGGCTGCCGCAGGTAATACTGGAATGGGTGCAGCCAGTATTGGCACGGCCGCTGCTGCCGCCGCTGCAACTCTGGCAGGCGCAGGGGTAGTTGATAAAACCATGCCTGCCAACCCCCCTGCAACTCCAGTAAGCGCAGATGCGGTGGGTAAGACGGTTACTTCTGGCGATCGCACGCCTGGGATTCCGACAACTCCGATTACCTCCACACCTGTTGTTCAACCCATTGGGGAAGAGCAGGAAACCAGTCGGATTATTCTAGTACCCCGTGATGCTGCTCATGGTTATGCCTATTGGGAGGTGCCGGAAGCGGCAAAAGCGGCGGCTCGGCAGCAGGGCGGCGAACAGTTGAAACTGCGGATTTATGATGTCACTGACATGCATCCAGGTACACAGGAACCTCACAGCATGGCCGAGTTCGATTGTTTGGAATCAGATTGCGATCGCCATGTCTTCATGGGTGATCCCACCGCCAGCAACTCTACCGGACGGGATTATGTGGCAGAACTGGGCTACTCCACTCCAGAGGGAAACTGGTTAAGACTGGCGCGATCAGACTCCGCTCACTTTAGCACCTCTCAGGACGAGTCGATTTTGCCAGGTTAATCAGCTAAATCAATTATTTTCTGGGCGTTGCAACCTGTCGCCCATGACCAATCACCGATAAGCGATGATAGCCCCATCTACCGACCCACTGCCCCCCGAAGAAATTGTTAATCCTGGCGGTTCAGTTCAGGCCAGAAGCTACGCTGAAGAGATGTTAATGAGGTGATTCCATGACGACTGCCACTCAAGTCAAATGCGCCTGCGAAAGCTGTCACTGCATGGTTACTCCCGGTGCAGGTGCGATTGAGAAAGACGGTAAGTATTACTGCACCGAAGCCTGTGCTGAAGGTCATCCTAATGGGCGTGGCTGCGGTCATCCCGGTTGTGAATGTTAACGGCAGGTAGAGACGTTTCGGCGAAACGTCTCTATGGTCTTAATTACAGGCTCGACAAAACGATACGGGCGACTTCCAGGGTGCGATCGATATCCGCGTCTGTATGAGCGAGGGAGGTAAAGCCTGCCTCAAATTGGGAGGGAGCCAGGTAAATTCCTTGCTCCAGCATTCCCCGGTGGAAGCGGCTGAACTTGGTTAGATCCGATTTTTTGGCATCTTCGTAGTTATGGACTGGCCCTTCGGTAAAGAACAGGCCGAACATACCACTGATCTGCCCTCCGCAAGCCGCATGACCTGTTTCTTGAGCCACCTGCAGCAAACCATCGGATAACCGTTTGGTAATGCGATCGAGATAGTCATAAGTGCCTGGCTGATGGAGCAGCTCCAGGGTTTTGATGCCTGCGGTCATTGCCAGAGGGTTCCCAGACAGGGTTCCCGCCTGATACATGGGGCCAGCCGGAGCCACCATTTCCATAATGTCTCGCCGTCCACCATAAGCACCTACGGGCAAGCCTCCACCGATCACCTTACCGAGTGTGGTCAGGTCGGGAGTAATGCCAAACTTCTCCTGAGCACCACCATAAGCAATGCGAAAGCCTGTCATGACTTCATCAAACACCAGCAGAGCATTGTTTTCGCGGGTTAGTTCTCGCAGGCCAGCCAGGAATCCGGCATCGGGAGGAATAAAGCCAGCATTCCCTACCACAGGTTCCAGAATCACCCCGGCAATTTCGCCCGGATTTTCATGGAATAAGGCTTTGACCGCTTCCAGGTTGTTGAAGGGAGCCGTCAGGGTGTTGCTTGTGGTTGATTTGGGTACACCAGGAGAATCCGGTAGCCCCAACGTTGCCACACCGGATCCAGCTTTCACCAGGAACATATCGGCATGGCCGTGATAGCAGCCTTCAAACTTGATGATTTTGTCCCGTCCGGTGAAAGCTCGCATTAAGCGCAGGACAGACATACAGGCTTCCGTACCGGAGTTGACGAAGCGCACCATTTCCACGCTGGGAACGGCATCAATCACCATTTCGGCCAGAACGTTTTCCTGGTAGGAGGGTGCGCCAAAACTGGTGCCCTTCTGAGCCGCTTCACAAATGGCCTGAATCACGTCCGGGTGAGCATGGCCACAAATGGCTGGCCCCCAGGTACCCACATAGTCAATGTACTGGTTGCCATCCACATCCCAGGCATAAGCTCCCTGCACCCGATCGAACACGATCGGGTGCCCACCCACCGACTTGAAAGCCCGCACAGGCGAACTCACACCACCCGGCATGAGTTTTTGGGCAGCCGCAAAAATTTCATCTGATTTGGTTGTCTTAAAGGGACTCGTAATCAATGTTGACTCCTTGAAGTTCTATCCATCCAACCTTCTATAAATTGTGGGGCTAAACAGGTTCATTTGAAT
The DNA here is from genome assembly GCF_052746595.1 of Leptodesmis sp. NCBI lineage: Bacteria > Bacillati > Cyanobacteriota > Cyanophyceae > Leptolyngbyales > Leptolyngbyaceae > Leptodesmis > Leptodesmis sp. Next base: position 14,343 of record NZ_JBRAGO010000091.1, on the reverse strand, counting down.
GGGTTTTCAGTCTAAAGATACTCCCCCGCCAGATGCCAGGGAATTAGGATCAATTATCCCACTTGGGCTAGAGGGTATCAAAATGCCTTACCGGACGAATCGAGAACTTGCTGCCGCTATTCGCACTCGCCTTTCCGAAACCGCCCAAAATTTCTACCAGCTTGCTTTCAACTCTGCCCTGCAATGGTAGCGATCGATCGCATTTCCCAACCCTTAACTTTTAACTTTCACTTCTCAATTGTTCCGCTTGAGCAGATTCATCATCCTCGCGTGCATATAGGCAACATCAGGATCACGCTGGATCACTTGATAATAGCGTTCTTCAGGTTCTGTCCCCACTTCCAAGGGATTCAGGAGGGTATTGGCTTGCTCAATCAATTCATTGGCTTCATTTAAAGTTATGGATTCCTTAGAAGCGAGTGATTCATCAATTCTGACAATGAACTGGGAGATTGGCCGTAACCAGTTAAACCACTCATCTCCAACCACCAGTTGAAATAACTCTCCTTTCGTTCTAATTGGCCCGTTGACCCGCTCATAAGCTTCCTGTTCCGAGTCCAGGAGTGCTTTGTGTAGAGACAGCAGAGACGATCGAATCTCACGCAGATGATCGAGAGCAGACTTTAAAGATGGGTCTATAGAAGACATCGATCCAGATACGCTAAACACTCCTTTTATCTTGTCATATTCGCCAGGTGAACATATGACAAGATAAACTCTGCCTCAAGCACCAACCTGTTGATTGAAAGCATGTTACAATTGCCCCATAGGAATTATTTTCGGTTGTGTAATTCGTTTTTCTCTAGATAAGCGTTTCTCCGAATCTAACTCTCTACAGTTTTTAGATGCTTGGAGAAGCTCTATGTCTATCTATGTTGGTAATTTATCCTATAAGGTGACTCAAGAAGACCTGAAGGATACGTTTGAAGAATATGGCACGGTCAACCGGGTGCAAGTGCCTACCGATCGGGAAACAGGTCGGGCACGCGGATTTGCGTTTGTGGAGATGGGTTCAGAAGCCGAGGAAGCCGCCGCCATTGAAGCGCTAGATGGAGCGGAATGGATGGGACGCGATCTCAAGGTGAATAAGGCTAGACCCCGTGAGGACAGAAACCCTGCGGATAGGGGAAATTGGAGCAATAATCGCCACAGCGATCGTCGCTATTAATCCACATTACAAACCATCGATTGCTTAAAGTCTCCAGCAGAGTTAGACAACTGCTTTATTCTGCTGGAGCTTTTTATAGCACTGCTCACCTGGATAAAGTACCCTTGCTTCTCAGTCCTTCAACTGCAGAAGCCGTACTACCCTGGGTTGAGAACTTTATCGCCTTCCCCATTCGTTCTTAAGGAGTGTTCAGCGTGGCTCAAGTCATACTAGGCGAAAACGAAGGCATTGAATCTACATTACGGCGCTTCAGGCAACAGGTTTCCAAAGCAGGGATCTTTCAGGACATGCGGAAAAATCGGCATTTTGAAACGCCACCAGAAAAAGAGAAACGCAAAGCTTTGGCCAAACATAAACAACGCAAACGTCTGGCCCGTTACCGGAAGTCATAAACCACTTTGCATCAACTTATGTAGCTAAAAGAATAACGTTTAGGGGGAGAGGCATGACTCCAGAGATAAGTCGGACAATTGCTAAATTAAGGAGTGATTTTTATACATCCTTTGCCAAGGTGATGAAGGAGCCTGTCAAAATTAGTGGGAATCCCTACAACAGTTTGGCCTCCATTGCATCCTGGGTAGACAGCAACCAATGGCTCAATTACATTACTGTTTATGCCTATCTTGCTCCAGATGCTCTTGCTAGCGATCGGCCCTTTGTTCTCCGATTTTCGATCAACAAAGGAGCAGGAACAGTTGCCTTACCCCGACACGGTCAGGTGTGCCGGGGAGTCAATCGGCAATGGTCATTTGAACTAACCGTTTTACCTGAAGAACTGCTGGACTTTCTTCCCTGGATTGTGGATTTAGTGCAGGCTCAGACTCAGGGATTACATTCCTTTTCCCAGCGCCCTCCTCATCCCTTAAACCCTGCTTTTCTTGCCTCTCTTAAATCTGCACACTTTTGGACTCTGGCTGCGGAGCAATTAGTCAAGTCAATCAATCCGGCTGTCATTCCGGTTTCTTCGGGGCAATCGTCTAAGCTATCTTGCCGCCATCTGTTGAGTTAATACCAGTGGATTTATTTCATGCAACCATCGAGTTCAGCATAATCTGGAAGCGCCGTATCGATCGCTACCCCATTTCGCAAAACTGTGCGATCGTGCTGAGAACGGGACAGCAATTCACTGTACTGACGTGCCCTGAAGATCACTAAATCTGCTGGCAGACCGACTCCGATTCGTCCCACAGTTGGTAAGCCCATTAAGTCTGCAGGAGTGGCTGTAATCGCGTTACACCAGTCTCCATAGGGGCGATCCAGGTGCGCAATCTTGGCCGACATTGAGAAGACTTCCAGGGCATCGTGATCACCAAAGGCATAAAAGGGATCGCGGCAATTGTCCCCCGCAATCGCGACGGGCACTCCGGCCTGTTTCAGTTCGTGCAGTAGTGTCACCCCTCGCCAACGAGGAGTTTGGGCAGGCTGCCGATCTTGCAAGTACAAATTGCACATGGGCAAACTGACAATGCCGATTTTGGCTCGTTTTACCAGGGCGATCGTTTTGGCGGCTTCCTCGGGGGGTTGCACAGCCAAACTGCAACAATGACCACAAACAATCTGCCCCTGGAACCGATGCCGGATGGCTGCCTCTGCAACATAACGCAAACAGATTGAGTCCGGATTGCCTGTTTCATCGACGTGCAAATCCAGATTGAGTTTGCGTTCCTTGGCCAGGGAAAAGACGCGATCGATTTGCGCTTCCAGGTCTGGATTCATGTAAGCTACCCCGCCCAGAATGCCGCTCACTTCGGTCATACGATCGGCTAACTTTTCCCCCAGCGGTGTAAGAAATTCTTCCAGGGAAACTAGACAAACGGCTTGTAAAATCAGGCGATCGTGCCACTGCTGCTGGAGTTCCTGAAATACCTCCAGGCTAACATCTGCCAGGGAGCCACCGGAATCAACATGAGTTCGAATGGCTTTGGTTCCGTGAGCATAGCTGCACTTCAGCCCAAATTCCATCCGTTTGTATACATCTTCCGCTGTCCAATATTGTTCCGAGTCCTGCTGTACCTGCTGCAAGGCACTATCAAAGGTGCCATCAGGATTCGGCGATCGCTCCCAGATGTGCCCTTTATCGAGATGAGTATGCATATCGACAAAACAGGGAAATACCATGCCTCTTCGCAGGTCGATTGAGGGGGCAGTGTAGGAACTCAGAACTCCCGCTGTAGCAATACTGGCGATCGCACCATTGGCAATCTCAATATCCACCAGCAGCAATTCCTGAGCCACTGGAGCCGCCCAATTCCGACTCCGACCCTGTTTACTTCTGACAAGGAGTGATTCTGGAACCTGGGCATTTCTCAGCCAGTAATGACCTGAAGTAGGAATCATAGAATTAATGCTCGAAAATTCCCTGATACTGCATTAAGTCCAAATTGACGATCGTCGGCAGGCACTGGAAACAATCCTGGGCCAGTTTCCACCGCTCCTCCCGTTGCAACATCCTCACCAGCTTTTCACGAGCGGGAATTAGATAACGTACATCGTTGGAGGCATATTGCAGTTGTTCGTCAGAGAGGTTAGCGGCATTTCCCCAATCTGAGCTTTGGGCGCTTTTATCCAACTCCACGCCTTCCAGTTCCATCACCAGATCTTTGAGTCCGTGTTTAGGAGAATAAGTACGGGCTAACTTGCTGGCGATTTTGGTACAGAAAATAGGATTTACCTGAATTCCCAGGTGATACTTCAAGGTCGCTAGATCGAACCGAGCAAAGTGAAAAATTTTCAGAACATCGGATGCTTCCATTAACTGTTTCAGATAGGGAGCCTCCGTCTGTCCCCGCTCAATTCGCACCACGCTCACCTGATCCTGGGGGTCACAAATTTGTACCAGACACAGCCGATCGCGCTGAGGCAGCAGCCCCATTGTCTCAGTATCAACGGCGATCGCCTCTGCTTGTAGATAACTGGATAGTTGCGCCTCAGTCAGGTCGCGATCGAAAATTTGGAAGGAATTAGCAGTCATTTACGGAGTTATCATTGGTCACTGGTCATTCATTATCGCTGTTTACTTCACTTCCTTGACGCTTTGATGTCAATCAAAGCTTGTAAGCACCCTAGCGACTGAAGTCACGGCTATCCGGAGAAAAACTGCCAACACAGGTTACTGAACACCTTGATTTTATTGAGTCTGCGTCGGCAGGCTTGGTGAGTGTAGTCGCGGTTTTAACCGCCGGATACTTTTCAAACGCCATCTAAAGTAGAGTTTGAAGGCTCCGACTTCATTTAATTAAATCCCAACTCCGTATTCTTGAAGAACCTCGATCGTTTTCTGGCCAGTTTTGGCCCAACTAAACTGACTGGCTCTGGCCAAACCCGCCTGTCGCAAGTGCGATCGCAATCTGGAATCATTGATTACTTGCTGCATAGCCTGGGCGATCGCCGTTTCATTGTAGGGATCTATCAGCAGGGCAGCGTCTCCGGTCACTTCCGGTAAGGCAGACAAGTTGGAGGTAATGACAGGTGTACCACAGGCCATCGCCTCCAAGACGGGCAGACCAAATCCTTCCCAGAGACTGGGCATCACCAGGGCGATCGCCTGATTCAGGATGACGGGCAATTCGGAGTAGGGGACATAGCTGAGGAATTTCACCTGGTTTGTTAAACCCAGTTCCTCAATGTGTTCGGTCAATGCCTCTGTATACCGTTCATCCCGCGGGCCTGCGAACCAAAGCTCGTAGTCTGACTGTTGGGGCAAGGAGGCGAAGGCAGAGATCAGGCGGTGCAGGTTTTTGTAGGGATCATTGCGGCCCAGGTAGAGGAAATAATTGCGGGTGGGCAAATTCAGCCAGCGGAAATTGGCCGCATCATGGGCCAGCAGAATGGGAGTAATTTTGCGGGCGGGGATGCCGAAAAAATTCACAATGTCCTGAGCGGTGGCGCTGGAATTGCAGAGGATGTGTTCCGCCTGCTTGAGAACCTGCGGCATATAGTACTTCTGGTAAGACCACAGAGGTGTGAATTTCTTAAAGAAACGCAGGGGAATCAAATCGTGAACCGTGATGACGAAACGGCAATTAGAGAACAGCGGAGCTTCGGGAACGGGAGAAAATAACAGGCGCGATCGCACCTGACGATACAACGCGGGGAGTTGGAACTGAGTCCACAGTAAGCGGGAAAAGTGTCCTTGGCGCCCCTGTTCGTGGGTCATAGCGGGAGGAACAGAATAGCAGGTGAATCCTTCTCGTGGTTCGGCAATGAATAGGGTGGGATCCAGACTTTGCAAATAGGGCAACAAATTAATCGCGTAGGTTGCTAATCCCGTCGGTTTGACAGGCAAAAAGGCCAGATTAATGGAGATTGGATTGTCCAAAACCGCTCACTCGTTTCCCATAACGCACCACACCCTTGATTATAGCGATCGCCGTTTCTGGTTCTGTCATACTGACCCGCAAGGCGCGACCCAGGATGCGGCCCAGTCGATAGCCCAAAACCCAGAGTGATGTGTGCCGTTCTAGCGCCAGCAGATAACTGTAGGTGCTGTGTTGAACTTTCAAAGCGGGATGGCGGCTGGTGACGGATGAAGGAGAGTGAATTATTTGGATATGTGGTGTCACTCCTAACCGATGACCTTGTTGAGCGTAGCGCCGACAGAAATCAAAATCTTCATAGTACAGGAAGAACTCTTGATCAAAGTAGGGGCAGATGGGAAAGTTACGGAGATTTAGCAGTAAACTGCATCCGGTTACCCAAGAGGTTTCCTGGTAAGCTGCGGCAGTCAGAGGACGATCGTCCGTTTGAGTCACAATCCGGCCTGTCACGGGATTGAACTCACCTCCTGCAAACCAGATGGCTCCAGTGGATTCGAGAATGACAGTTCCCAGGATGGAAAGCTCTGGATGGTTCAAGCAGAATTGAGTGGCCGTTTGCAGCATTCCCTGGGGGAGGAGAGCATCAGGATTGATCAACCAGACGATCGCTCCCGGATCTCGCTCATATACCCATTGCAAGGCCAGATTGCACCCACCCCCAAATCCCAAATTTTGTCCTGCCTCCAGGATCTGTACGCGATCGTCTGCCAGAGTCTGCACCGCCTGATCTTCTGGGGAATTATTCACAATCAGGACGTGATACTCGCTGGCAGCAAGCTGAACAGAAGCCAACAAACGAACAATCAGATCACTGGATTGGTAATTAACCGTAATCAAATAAATCACTGCTACACCCCTCTCCGGAGGATGCGTTAGGGCTAACGTAACGCGTCAATTCCTATTTTTCTACAGGAGATGAACTAGTGCCTCGATCAGCGTTTGATTTTGCTCCTCAGTGCCAACCGTAATCCGCAGTTTATCCTCCAATCCGGGCTGCTTAAAGTAACGGACTAAAATCCCCCGTTCTTTCAGAGCCAGATATAGTTCTTCTGCATTACCCTGAGGAGGTTGAGCCAGCAGGAAATTGGTTTGGGATTCCTGTACCTGAAACCCCAGTTGCTTTAAATCGACCATCAGCCTGGCACGGGACGCTTTCACTCGATCAGCACACTCATTCTTATACGCCTGATCTCGCATGGCGGCGGCTCCAACTGCACACGCAATCGCATCAATGTTGTAGCTATCTTTGACCTTAAATAAACCGCTGAGTAAGGTCGGTTGGGCGATCGCAAAACCTAACCGCAGCCCTGCCAGAGAATACCCTTTGGATAAGGTACGGGTAATGATGATGTTATCAAACTCTAGTACTAACGGCAATGCAGTTTCATCAGCAAAGTCTACATAGGCTTCATCTACCACCAGCACTCCTGATAATTGAGCCGCTAATTGACGCAACTCCGCGATCGGAACGGTTTGACAGGACGGACTATTGGGTGAGGCGACGAATGTCACGGCCCCAGCAGCGGCAACCAGTTCGGCGATCGGCAACTGATAGTCTGCTCCATAGGGAACTTCAATCACCTCTGCAGGCTGCATTTCGGCCAGGGTGTGATAGAGGACATAGGTGGGAGCCGGATAAACCACCTTGCGGCCTGGTTCAGTGCAGGAGCGAATGATCACACTCAGCAACTCATCACTACCGTTGCCCACAATCACCCAATCTAGGGGTATTTCTAAGACTTCACTGACGGCCTGCCGAAAGTCATTGGCAAAGGGATGGGGATAGCGCCGCAGCCATTCTGCATCAATCCGCTGCAGTACCTCCATCGCTTTCGGGGAGGGCGGATAGGGATTTTCGTTGGTGTTAAGCTTGATGATTTGCGTACCGGGTTTGGGCTGTTCTCCTGGAACATAACCCGTCATGGCGTTGATATTGGGACGGAAGTACTGACTCATGGACCGTGTGGAATGAAACTGAGACTCTATCATGCCATGCCTGCTCAACGTTTCCGGCGGAATACCGAACCGAATCCTGGCCAGAAGAATGTCCATTCACGACGAGCCTGGCGGGCTGACCGTACCCCAAACCCATAGCGCGGACGGCGAACAAAAGATGCCGCAGGCGGAGGAGCCTCTGGTTCCTGATTGCCTTCAAGCTTGGCTTCTTCTTCGTCCGTGAGAAAATCTTCTGAGGCATTCCACCAAGCGGCTGTAAAGCCTCCCGCCAAGCCTGCGATTGCCCCCAGGCAGATACTCAGGAATGTAGAGTAGCCCAGCAACTTAAAGCTAATCATAAAGAAGATCAGCAGTCGAGAGCCAGTATTAACGCCAGCAGAGGAATTTGGTTTAAGCGGCATATTGGGAGTTAGGAGTTAAGAGTTTTGCATTATGAATTAAACCGTCTTCTCACCCACTCTCCCATCATCTCATCCCACTCTTTGCTATCACTATCTATTCTGAAGCACGATTGCCAGTTGGGTATCTACAGCTTGAGTTGTGTCCAACGTCTGCACATAGGGAAATTCGCTGGCTGTAAAGGGTTCCAGGTACTGTTTGGGGAGCAGGTCTACAGTAGCATCTGAAACGTCGCCTTGTCGGTGTTGTAAGCGTTGCTGCCGAATCTCTAGCGGTGCATCGCAATGCAGGATGTGCAGGGAAAGGGGATGAGCGGGATGGTTGGCGTTGGCCTGGTCAATGGCCTCAATCACGGCTTGACGGAGTGCCTGACGATCGTACTTGGCATCCAGAATTACGGGGTAGCCTTGAGAGGCCAGCAGGATACCCAGTTGCAGCAGGCGATCGTAGGTTTTTTCAGTCATTTCCGGGGTATAAAGATCATCCCCTCCCGCTGTATCCAGGGGAATTCCAGCCAGGTGTTTGCGCACAGCATCAGAGCGCAGGTGAATGGCACTGATTTGACTGGCTAACCGACGGGCTACTGTACTTTTGCCGGAACCGGAGAGGCCAGCCATGAGATAAATCTGTCCTTGATGGGCTTCGCTGGCAGTTCCCAGGGGCGATCGCGTGTATTCCCAGGCTAAACGGTAATAACGACTAGCCGTGTCTTTGGCTTCCTGTTTGGCCGCCTCCGAGATCGAGGGATCATCCAGCAGGAAAGACAGAACTTTGGCCCGTACATAAGACTGACGACTGAGATAGAGGGGCAAAACCTGTAAGCCTTCCCAGTCTCCGGTTTGTTCCAGGTAGGCGTTCAGAAAGCGATTGCTGAGATCCGGACGATAGCGGGCATCCAGATCCATGATGATGTAGGCAATGTCGAACATCGTATCGACAAAGCGGAACATCTCATTGAACTCAATGCAGTCAAACAGCAGAATTTCATCCTGCCAGAGAGCAATGTTGCGAAGATGGACATCCCCGTGGCATTCCCGGATCTTATTTTGGGCCACTCGTTTAGCAAATAAGTCAGCGTGCTCGGTAAATAAGCGATCAGTATATTGTCGGGTTTCATTGAACTGTTGCTGGGTTTGTGGCCCGCCAATGTATTTTTGAGTCTGGTCATAGTTCTCGTCGATCGCCTGCCGAATTTGAGCGACCTCTCCAAACGTGCGAATGTAATCATTCGTAGCGCCTTTTTCGTGGAAGCGAGCTAATTCCCTGGCCAGTCGTTCCAGCAACTCCTCCGTTAATTGCCCCTGATCAAATAAATCACTGAATAAGCTACCTGCAGGAAACTGCTGCATCTGTACCGTATATTCCACAGGTGTTTCTGCCCCGTTCAGGTGAAAAGTCTCGCCACTCTGGGTAATGGGAAGGACTTGGAGATACAGATGGGCCGTTCCCCGCTGGTTCAGCCGCAGTTCCTCCCGACAAAAATGCTCCCGCTTCTCTAAAGTAGAAAAATCAAGAAACCCAAAATTGACAGGCTTTTTCACCTTGTAGGCATAGTCACCCGTGAGCAAAATGTACGACACATGGGTTTGAATTAGTTGGATGGGGTCAGTCACCGGATGGGGGTAAAAGTCCGGCTGCAGCATTTGTTGAATTAAGCTGGGGAGGGCAGTTTCTGTCATTTGTATCTGAAAATGTAATAAGCTGGCCACCACCGTAACATATCTGGTTGCTCAGGTCAGAATTTGATTACTCTGCTCCTGAACTGACAAGGTTGTAGTGGATTGACCTAACAAAAGCTACAAACCTAATATCACCCTGGCGACTGAAGTCGCGGCTATACCGAGAAAATCTGCCGACGTAGGTTACTGAACACCTAGACTGAATACCTGAATTGTATTGAGTCTGCGTCGGCAAACTGGGTGAGTGTAGTCGCGGTTTTAACCATCGGATACTCAGCCTTTGTCAGTCTACGGAGCTACAAAACTCAAATGTTTGTAACACAATCGTCACACGTAACTGTCACTATAAGAGTGTTGGCATCTTTTCATTGAGTTTGGAATACACATTGATGTCTGCTTCTAGGTTCTTTTCTAAGTCGGGGATGAAAGCGTCGCTATGGATGAGTGCGATCGCGGGTGGCCTGGTGGCTGCTTCGACGATGTTTGCAGCCATTCCATCTAGAGACTTGCATGGGATGCAACTGGACAAATTTAGTGGCACTGCATCGGAAGTGACGGAGGCAAACCCGGTAACGGACTCAGCTGCGACGATTGTATTAGCTTTAGGCGGTGGGGCGGCTCTGGGATGGGGGATTCATGCAGCAAGAAAGCATCAGAGGTTGCCACCGGCTACCCAATCTGGAACAGCGAAGCCATCTCTGGGTCAGTTACGAACCACCAGTTATCTGCATCAGGCGAATCGTTCCTTGCAGCGGAAACTGTTGCTGCTATTGCATGAAGATCAACAGGCGGCAGAACGTTTAATTCAGCAAGCCAGCTTCAGAAGTCCTGGCAAATCTCCTGACTGGTATCTGGAAAAGGTCATTTATGACTTGCAACGCGATCGCGGCAGCATTTAGAACTGGCCTCTTGCCTCATAAGTCTTAAGCAGCTTTTTGATGGTTTTTTGGTGTTCGCGAAAGAGAGTGGGTGGGCCAAATCCTGACCTGGATTTGATTACACGATCGCCAATAATCTCCTGCGATCGCTGGTTGATCGACTCTACTAACTCATCAACGGTCGTGAAATTATCTTCGGCAATCCGGTTCAAAATTCTCAGGGGATTACTTTCCAGGGCGGTCGCTCTTAAAATCTGCAACTCATAGTCCGACAACTGCGCCATAAGGTCAGTCCAGCGATCCGGTAATGCATCTGTTGTGTTTTCACCGTTGTTAGATGCAGAAGAACGGTGAAGAGCCGAATTGGCAGTTTTGGCGATCGAGGCAGAAGATTTACCATTTCCTGCCTTCGTCTCCTGGCTTTGAGTTGCAGATTTACTGGAACGCTGGGAGTCAGAGCCAGCCGCTTCAGCCTGGTTCACTTGATGTCGCAATGAGGATTTCTGGGCCTGCAATTGGGCAATCTCTTTTTCTAAAGATTCCTTTTCCTGGCAGCACTCTTTGATCTGATGCTCCAGAGTCTGCTTGTCTTGGCGGCGAGTCGTGACTTGGCTCTCCAGCTGACGCAGTTCCTCTTGCAGGGCTGTCACCTGTTCCTGGAGTTGTTTCAGTGCCTGCTGCAGAGGATTGGAACCTGCTTCTAGCTCCTGCTTTTTCGCTTCCACATAGGAAATGTACTGATCCAGTTCCCCTCGGCACCGTTCCAGTTCCTCCAATTCGGCCTGCAGCTGTTGAGCCGCAGCGGTCAGTTGTTGCTTCTGCTGCGTCAGGGTTTTAATCTCTTGGCCTAGATGATCCCGCACCTGGCGATGGTCTGTAACTTGAGTATTGAGTTGGCTGAGTTCCGCCTGCAGGTGCTTCAGGCTGGCAATAATCTTTTGCTTGGTGGCTGCGGCTTCTAGTAGAAACTGGTTCAGGTCATCCTCAGCAACCTCATAAGTGGACGGTGCGGATGGGTGGGGAGCCGCGATCGCAGCTTTAGATGCACTGGCAGACAAGTTCCAACTCAAAACTTTTTGCGACTGGGGCACTGTACCTGATAATTGATACTGGCGGAGTTGAGTCTGCATGGAGTTCAGGACCTGGGCTACTCGCTCTCGTTCAGCAGACATTTCTAGCATTGCCTGGTGTTCATTGGCCCGTTGTCGCTGTAACAGCCGAATTTGTTGCTTCAGGGCGATCGCTCTGGCATCCATGCCATGATTGCGATACCAGTTGACGGCTCCTGTAGTTACCAAAGCGGTGAGAGCCGCCATGGATCCAGCAATTAAGGCTCCTCCCATCGGTTGGGCCATCAGCAAACTAACACCAAAGCTCACGGCAAAGGCGAGGGATGCCAGAATCAACCAGGGGTTTAGCATAATCGAAGCAGGTGCCCTAATAGGTCAGGCTGTCAGCGTAGATTAATAGTACGTCCAAATTGGAAAAGCAAGTGGCTTCCGGTTCAGCAAACCCATACGCTGTGAAGTTGTTTTACATTGCTTGTTAGCTGCGTTGGTTGGGAAGTGAAGATTGGGGGTTAGGGATTGGGGATGGTGAATGCTGATGAAATGGGCTATGAGCAAAATCTGCCTTGGTCTGGTGGGTGGGGTTGTGGGGGGAGGAGCCTTGTTGGCGATCGCAGCCGTGACTCCCCGCAAGTGGTTTTTCTCTCAAACTGAACCTTGTGAGTTCACGATTTATCTGACCAGTGACGGCTTCCATACCAATTTCATCGTTCCTGTGGAGACGGCAGCCTATCGCTGGCAAGACCACCTCAACCTGGAAGCCGTAGGCAAGACTCCTGCCGCCTCTTACCGCTATCTTCAGTTTGGCTGGGGCGATCGTCGGTTTTACATGGAAACCCCTTCCTGGGATCAGGTCAATCCCACCGAGGCTCTGCGTGCCCTCTTCCATTGGCGCAACGATGCTGCCATTTTTGTCAAAGGTCACCCTCAAGTTCCCCATTACCCCAATGAGCAACTCAAATGTCTGCGGCTGGGGAAAACGGATTCTTTGGCTCTGATGAACTTTATTAACAGTACCTTTGAGGTGGGGGCAGATGGCCACAAACAACATCTTGGCAGTGGCCAGGATGGGGACAGTAGTTTTTACGCGGCGATCGGCTCCTACTCCATCCTGAAAACCTGCAACTCCTGGACAGCCGATGGACTGCGAGCGGCAAATGTTAATACCCCGCTCTGGGGCGGACTGGCTACCCCCATCATGCAGCAACTCAGAAATGGGTGCGAATGCAGTCCTACTGAACGCATAAACGCTTCTCAAGTGAGATGATGGAATAGGACTGATCCTTCCACCCTCTTCTCCTCCTTTCGTACCGATGGTTTGCCGAAGTATCGCTACCCCTGTCCTACACAAATTCCCCAGAAAATTACTTCCAGGGTGCTGCCAGAACCGTCTATCCTACTGATTACCGAATCAACTACCAGAAATGCAGTTTTCCAAGATACTAATTGCTAACCGGGGAGAAATTGCTTTGCGGATTCTCCGCACCTGTGAGGAACTAGGGATTGCGACGGTCGCTGTTCACTCTACGATCGATCGTCATTCCTTGCATGTGCAGTTGGCAGATGAAGCTGTATGCATTGGCGACCCGGCCAGCAGCAAAAGCTATCTCAACATTCCCAATATTATTGCAGCGGCGTTGACCCGGAATGCGACCGCCATCCATCCTGGCTATGGCTTTCTGGCAGAAAATGCTCGTTTTGCTGAAATCTGTGCCGATCACCAGATTGTCTTCATTGGGCCATCCCCAGAGGCGATTCGGGCGATGGGAGACAAATCTACGGCTAAGAAAACAATGGAGGCTGTAGGCGTGCCAACGGTTCCTGGCAGCCGGGGGTTGCTCCTAGATGAAGCAGAAGCGCGGGCGGTGGCTCGTAAAATTGGCTACCCAGTTCTGATCAAAGCCACAGCTGGTGGGGGTGGTCGAGGCATGCGTCTAGTGAAGGACGATAGCGAACTTGGTCCCTTATTTGCGGCGGCTCAGGGAGAAGCAGAAGCTGCCTTTGGCAATCCTGGCGTGTATATGGAAAAATTTGTCCAAAAACCGCGTCACATTGAATTTCAGGTGCTAGCCGATAGTTATGGGAACGTGATCCACCTGGGAGAACGGGAATGTTCCATTCAGCGTCGTCACCAAAAGTTGCTGGAAGAAGCCCCCAGTACGGCTCTTACCCCGGAATTACGCTATAAAATGGGACAGGCGGCAGTGCTGGCAGCCAAAGCAATTAATTACGAAGGAGCTGGTACGGTTGAGTTTTTGCTGGATCAATCGGGTGAGTTTTATTTCATGGAGATGAATACCCGAATCCAGGTGGAACATCCGGTGACAGAAATGATCACGGGACTGGATCTGATTGCCGAACAAATTCGCATCGCTCAGGGAGAACGGCTGAGTCTGTCGCAGGATGACGTGATGCTTCAGGGACACGCGATCGAATGTCGAATTAATGCGGAAGACCCAGAGCAAAATTTTCGTCCCCATCCTGGCCGGATCAGCGGCTATCTGCCTGCCAGCGGGCCAGGAGTACGAATGGATTCCCACGTCTATACTGACTATGAAATCCCGCCTTACTACGATTCACTAATTGGCAAACTGATTGTCTGGGGGCGCGATCGTCCCGCTGCCATTCGTCGGATGCGCCGCGCTTTACGGGAATGTGCCATCACGGGCTTACCAACAACAATTGGCTTCCACCAGCGCATCCTGGATACTCCGGAATTTCAGCAGGGAGACATCTACACTAACTTTGTAGAGCAGGTGATGATGGCTAAAAAAGAATGAACATGTAGTGGGCATCTGCGCAGGAGAAGGCAGGACTAATGGATGCATGAAGCTCAGACCACCTGCTGACGCGAGGTGGTGGTGTCAGTGCTAATCTGAG
>NZ_JBRAGO010000090.1:0-18240 GCF_052746595.1 Leptodesmis sp. | reverse complement strand
GAGGCTTCGCATACAGCGCGGGACTTATAGCTCCCCCAACCCCTCAATAGTTAAGACTCAGGAGCTTTCTTCCTGAGCCTTCATCAAGTTTGAAAAGATAGCCTAGACCTGATAGAAAAAGGAGAAGTGTTTCATCAAATCACTTTTGCCTTCTGCCTTAGTAGGCATCCTGCAGTTCGTAAAAGTCTGGCGAGATGTAATCCTTCCGCAGGGGCCAACCCACCCAGTCTTCGGGCATCAGAATCCGCTTCAGGTTGGGATGTCCTTCGTAGACGATGCCGTACATATCGTAGGATTCCCTTTCCTGCCAATCCGCTGCTTTCCAGATCCAGTACACGGAAGGAACTGAGGGATTTTCGCGAGGTAGGAAAACCTTGACGCGCACTTCATCAGGGCGATCGGCATCATCGCTGATTTTAATCAGATGATAGAAGCTCACCAGATCCTGACCAGGGCCAGCATCATACGCACCCTGACACTGCAAGCAATTGAAGCCGTTGGCATAGAGAGCAGTGGCGATCGGTACCAGAAAATCGCGATCGACTTTCAGCACCTCAACGCCAGAGGCATCCCGCCCTAAAAATTCATGGTCAAAGCCATTTTCGGTGAGCCACTTTGAGGTTTTGCCCGCTTCCACAATCGGGGCAGCCGTTTGAGCTAATTGCTCTTGTTCATCAGCCACGAGATACGTCCTCCTTCTGTGCCGTCAGTAAAGCAGGCGGAACGGGCATCCCGATCGCCTCCATCAACTCCTTCGGTGGAGCTTCTCTGGTCGGAGCCTCCAGGTATTTGCCATCCAAAATTGGAGCAACAGGCTTCATCTTGTGGGTAGTGCTGTAATAACGGTGCACCTGCCGCAGCGCCCCTCTTTCCTGAATTGACTCATTAGAAATTTTCTTCCGTAGCTTGATGATGGCATCAATAATTGCTTCGGGTCGGGGAGGACATCCGGGCAGATATACATCTACCGGAATCAGCTTATCGACTCCGCGCACCGCAGAGGGAGAATCCACGCTAAACATTCCACCTGTAATCGTGCAGGCTCCCATCGCAATCACATACTTAGGTTCAGGCATCTGCTCATACAATCGCACCAGAGCCGGAGCCATTTTCATCGTAATAGTGCCAGCAGTGATGATCAGATCAGCCTGCCGGGGAGTGGAGCGAGGCACCAGACCAAAGCGATCGAAGTCAAACCGAGAACCGATCAGAGCCGCAAACTCAATAAAACAGCAAGCTGTCCCATACAGCATCGGCCACAGACTGGATAACCGTGCCCAGTTATACAGGTCATCTACGGTCGTCAGAATCACATTCTCAGACAATTCTTGAGTGACCTGGGGCCGCTCAATCGGATTCATTACACGTTCAGAATTCATGACCATTCCAGTGCTCCTTTCCGCCAGGCATAAACAAGACCTACTACCAGGATGGCAACAAAAATTAGCGCTTCAACGAAGGCTAATAACCCCAACTGGTTGAACGCAACCGCCCACGGATAGAGGAAGACGGTTTCCACGTCGAAAATGACAAAGACCAGTGCAAACATATAGTAACGAATGTTGAACTGGATCCAGGCACCGCCGATCGGTTCCATGCCGGATTCATACGTGGTGCGTCGCTCCGGGCCGCGACGGCTGGGACGGAGGAGCTTGGCAGCCGTCAAAGCCAGAGCTGGAACCAGGCTACAAACCAGCAAAAAGCCTAATAAATATTCGTATCCAGCAAGAACAAACACAGTGGGTGACTACCTTGTACTGAACTACGGTACACAGAGTTAGAGCGGAAGCGGCAGAACTTAACCGCTCTCATATTATAGGGGGCCGTTCTTTACAAAATGATAGAAGATTACACAGCAATTCCTTGAAGCAACTCAATAGTTTGCTCGTGTTTTAGTGAGGTGTGTCTATAGACTGCGATCGCGCCGACCCATTCATTCAGCAAAAATCTTGCCCCTACCAACAAACCCCCCTCAGTCGTATCATAAATTAATAGAGTTTTCAGATTTGTCCAGCGCTCAGTTCTAACCCCAATAGGCTCAGACTGACCTGCCAAGCTGAATTCTCTAAACTACGTAACTCACTTTCACTCACTCAGTATTTTCTCAGCCACCAATGAGTACTGAAACCATTGATCCACAATCCCTGGATCGATATGAATGTCAGGCTTGTGGGTATATCTACGAGCCAACCAAGGGAGATGACAAACAGCAGGTGCCCCCCGGAACTGCCTTTGAATCTCTACCGCAAAACTGGCGTTGTCCCGTTTGTGGTGCCCGGACTTCACGATTCAGCAATATTGGAGTGAAAGGCTCGCCCTCCGGGTTTAAGGAAAACCTGGGGTATGGTTTGGGGGTTAACAACCTTACTGCTGGCCAGAAAAATATTCTGATTTTTGGCGGGTTAATCCTCGCCTTTCTCTTCTTTCTCAGTCTTTATGGGTTGCAGTAAATCAGGAACCACTTTGAGATGGCAAAAAACGTCCTGAGAGAAACAACCTGCTTTATGCTCATCAATTGTCTTCTATTGATACTGTGATGCGGATAGCCACATTCTTACAAAAAATCTTAGCGGTGCTGGCCGTTGCCATTCTCTGTACCGCCTGTGGAGGCTATCTTCCCTCTACTAGCGTTAATCCCTGGAAAGTGATCACCGTTCCCACGAATGCCAACCTGTTGGATATTAGCTTTGCCAACAATAGCCACGGTTGGTTAGTCGGGGCCAACGCCACTCTGGTAGAAACTACCGATGGGGGTAACACCTGGGAAACGCGGAGTCTGGATCTCGACCAGCCCTATCGATTTACTTCCGTCAGCTTCTCCGGAGATGAAGGCTGGATTGTCGGTCAGCCTTCAATTTTGCTCCACACTGAAGATCAGGGTAAGTCCTGGTCGCGGATCCCCTTGAGTGAAAAGTTACCCGGTTCACCGAATACGGTGCTGGCTCTGGGGCCAAAATCGGCAGAAATGACCACTGATGTGGGAGCTATTTACCGCACAACAGACGGGGGAAGAACCTGGAAGGCAATGGTGGAAGAAGCCGTCGGGGTAGTTCGGAATATTTCTCGTTCGGCAGACGGTAAATATGTCGCAGTTTCCGCACGGGGTAACTTCTACTCCACCTGGGAACCGGGACAGAGTGCCTGGGAACCCCATAACCGCAATAGTTCCCGCCGTGTGCAGAACATGGGATTCACTAATGATGGGCGGCTGTGGATGTTAGCCCGAGGTGGACAGATTCAATTCAGCAATGAACCCAACGGAGAAGAGTGGCAGGAGCCAATCAGCCCTGAGTTTTCCACCAGTTGGGGACTGCTTGACTTGGCCTACCGCACGCCGAATGAAATTTGGGTATCTGGTGGCAGCGGCAATCTGCTCCACAGTTCTGACGGTGGGAAGACCTGGGAGAAAGATCGAGCGGTCGAGGATGTGCCTTCTAATTTCTACAAAATCAAGTTCTTTGGCCCAGAGCAGGGGTTCATTATTGGTCAGCAAGGAACGTTGCTCAAGTACGAACGATCGGCTGAGGCAGCCTAACCCATGGGACTTGAACAAGGTTTAATTCGCTGGTGTCACTGTCTCGTATGATAGAGGATGAGATCTTAACGAACTGTTGTTGGAGGAATCTGAATGGCTGGTACCACTGGAGAGCGTCCGTTTGGGGACATTATCACAAGTGTGCGGTATTGGGTAATTCATAGCATTACCATCCCAGCATTATTTATTGCTGGATGGCTGTTTGTCAGCACAGGTTTGGCTTACGACGTATTTGGAACTCCCCGTCCGAATGAGTACTATCCTGCGGATCAGGTGAAGGCTCCGATCGTAACCAAGCGGTATGAAGCCAAACAACAGATTGAAGAATTTCTTCAAAAGTAGGTTTTAGTTAACTTCTGAGCAATATGACTAGCAATACTCCCAATCAACCTGTTTCTTATCCAATTTTTACGGTGAGATGGCTGGCGGTTCATGCCCTGGCTGTTCCAACTGTTTTCTTCCTGGGCGCGATCGCCGCTATGCAGTTTATTCAAAGGTAGGCAAAGCTGTGGAAAGAACTCCCAATCCCAATAGGCAACCCGTAGAGTTGAACCGAACTTCGCTGTATCTGGGCTTGCTGCTAATTTTTGTGCTTGGCATTCTGTTTTCCAGTTACTTCTTTAACTGAACCAAGCCCAGTTAGAGAACGGTCGTTTTCCGATCAGGGAAACTCCAGTTTTGGACTTGGACAAGGTTTAACTGGATCAGGCTGAGCTCATTGCCATTGCTTCTGTACTTTGGACTCTTGCATTATTAGGAGGTAAATCTAGTGCTGACTTCTGGAAGAATTCCCCTCTGGATTGTTGCGACGATCGCTGGCATCGGCGTGCTGGCGGTGTTAGGCCTCTTCTTTTATGGGGCTTACGCTGGTTTAGGTTCTTCAATTTAAGCTTGCCCAAGTCCAGAAGTCTGTTTCTCCTACAGGGGGAAACTCAGTTTTTCTAACTGGACTTGGTTTAAGAGCCTCTCTGGTAATTTTGAATAACTCCTTTTAGAGACGTGAAGCTTCAGCGTTGTGCGGGGATCGCGTGTTTCATTCTATCGGTCTTTAGACGATCGCAAAAATATTAAAAAACCGCCTCTTCAAGCGGAGAAGCGGTTTTTTAAGTTTAATTGATGTTACGCAAGCAGAAACTTTAGATTCCGCTAGATTCCACTTGGATCTTCCCGCTCGATATAGAGGAACAGGAGGCCAAAAACAACCGCAGGCAGCAGCCAGCAGACAACAGGAATCAAAATCCAGGGTAAGAACGAAGCTGCGTATGAACCGGTCATAGCGAAGTTTCCTATCTGTATGATTTCAGTATGAACTGTTCAGACTCTACTGCGAAGTGGCGCTTCATTGGTGAGTTCTAAAAATTCTTAATAATCCACGGCCTGTTTTACGGCGATTTTCAGATGAGCAAACTATAGCCCTGAGATTAGGGATTAAGTATAGGGTGGGGCGTGGTGAATCCGCTAAAAGAAACTACGGTTCTGGACTTGGACAAGGTTCAGGTATGGCCATCCAGGATCGTTTGAATGATTTCTGCAACGGCTTGGGGCTGTTCCAGCATGGCTAAATGCCCGCAGTCAGGAATTTCAAAGACGTTGGCGGCCCTGTCTTGAAATAGAGCATGGAAACTCGCTAAGTGTCTGACATACTGTGGGGCCATGATTGAATCTTGGGCACCCGCAATAAAGTAAAGCGGTTGGTGCAGTTTGGCTACGAGTTGAGGCAGTCGATGCACTTCAGCTTCAGTCGTAGATTCTAATAAAGCTCCTAGAGCGGCATCGGGATGGGCTGTCACAAAATCAATTAGTCGCTGTCGTGCCCAGTAGCGAGAGAGCGATCGCACAGTTCCCGCCCTTAAGAAAATTAGTTCTACACCAGGAATCTGAGCCAACCAACGAGGACGCAGTTTGACAATTTGTTGACCAATCGTGCGGAAGCGATCGAACTCTTCTTTGAGATAAATTCCCCCACCCGCATTAATGCAGATCACTCCCTGCACCTGTTCGGGAAATTGATAAGCTCCCCACAGGGCGATGCTCCCACCCAGGGAATGGCCCACTAACCACACTCTGGACAGGTGCAAGCTTTCCAACAACTGCCCCAGATCTTGAGCGTAGGAAGCCAAACTATAGCTGACTGAGGGCAAAACGTCTTGAGCTATCGCAGGCGAACAGGAGCCTCCAAATCCCCTGAGATCGTAAGCTAAACATTGATAGGTAGAAGCCAATTGATCTATCAATGGGTGCCAGTATTGCCGACTCAAAAGCCAGCCATGAATAAAAACTAGTACATCAGGAGAGTGGGTTGCAGGAGTGAAATCGTAACTGTGAGGAATGCCTGAAATATCAATAGTTGGCATATGACTATCCTATCAGGAGGGCAACAGTTCCTGGAATATGGCCTGTTGCAACGTTCCTTCATACTGAAGGTTGACAGCGTGATGGGAGCTAATTTCTAGCATAGAAGTGCAGTTCAAGGGTGGGTTAGCACCCTGATCCCAAATCTCCCACCTTAAAAAACTCCGTAAAAAATCTTGTCTTCCTCGTTTATTCGCTAGGGTATCCAGAAATACCCTGGCTATCCTCTCAGTCATCTATGCATTAGGATCGATACATTCTTAGTAGCCGGAATTCTTCCGCGGCAATAAGTCAGGTCTATTAAGTGCAGTTTCTGGTACAGCTTAGCCCCTGGTTTTTCAGTACTATGGCTGGTCAAGTTGTGAAGGAGAAATGGGAATCCCTCTATGCAAACGCAACCGATGCAAACTCAAGATATCAATTTTCAAAATGCCAACGTCAGGGTTGAAGACGATCGCACAGGCTTAAGTGTTGAGGCGTTGAAGCGGGCATTCCTGGATAATCTCTTCTACATTCAGGGAAAGTTTCCCGCAATCGCGACCCGCAACGACTACTACATGGCCCTAGCCTACACGGTGCGCGATCGCCTGTTTCGGCGCTGGATTAATACCGCAGAAGTCTATACCACTCAGGGATCTCGAACCGTCTGTTACTTCTCCGCTGAATTTCTCATGGGGCCACACTTGGGGAATAACCTGATTAACCTGGGAATTTTTGATCAGGTGAAACAGGCCATGCAGGAACTGGGCCTGGATCTGGATGAATTAATGGAACAGGAAGAAGAACCGGGTCTGGGGAACGGCGGCTTAGGGCGGTTGGCTGCCTGCTATCTGGATTCGATGGCAACCCTGGAAGTTGCTTCCATTGGGTATGGGATCCGCTACGAATTCGGCATTTTTGACCAGGACATTCGCGATGGTTGGCAGGTTGAAAGTACCGATAAGTGGTTAAGTTATGGCAATCCTTGGGAAATCAGCCGCCCAGAATGGGAAGTCCAAGTCAAATTTGGCGGCTATACGGAAGCCTTTACCAATGAGCGGGGCCAATACCGCGTACGCTGGGTGCCGGACAAAGTAGTGCGCGGGGTACCCCACGACACTCCTATCCTGGGTTATCAGGTAAACACCTGTAACACCCTGAGATTATGGTCATCGGAAGCAATCGAATCTTTCGACTTCACAGCTTTTAATGCAGGGGATTACTCCGGTGCGGTCTACAAAAAGATGGAATCGGAGAATATTTCCAAGGTGCTGTACCCTAACGACAACATGACCCAGGGCAAAATCCTGCGTCTGGAGCAACAGTTTTTCTTTGTTTCCTGCTCCCTGCAAGACATGATCCGCATCCTGGAGCGACAAAATATTTCTCTCGATCGCTTCCATGAGAAATTTGTGGTGCAACTGAATGATACCCATCCTTCGATTGCGATCGCGGAACTGATGCGCCTGCTGATAGATGAGCACGGTATGGAGTGGGATCAAGCCTGGAATATTACCAGCAAGACGTTCGCCTACACCAACCACACACTCTTGCCAGAAGCACTAGAACGCTGGCCGATCAACTTATTTGGTAAACTGCTACCCCGCCATCTAGAAATCATTTATGAAATTAACCGTCGCTTTTTAGATGAAGTGCGGCTGAAATATCCCGATGATATCGCCCGGATTAACCGCATGTCTTTGATTGATGAAAGTGGAGAGCGCTATGTGAGGATGGCGAATCTGGCCTGTGTGGGCAGCTTTGCTATTAATGGGGTGGCGGCTTTACATACCGAACTGCTCAAGAAAGATGTCTTGCATGACTTCTACGATATGTTCCCAGGGAAGTTCAACAACAAGACCAATGGGGTCACACCCCGAAGATTCATGGTGCTGAGTAATCCCCGTTTGTGCCGTTTAATCACCAGCAAAATTGGCCATACCTGGGTAAAGCATTTGGATGAACTGCATAAACTGGAAGCCTACGTAGATGATCCTGAGTTCCGAGCGGAATTCCGCCAAATTAAACTGGCAATTAAGCAAGATCTGGCACACTACATCAAAGCGAACTATGGTCTTGAGGTGGATCCGGCCTCGATGTTTGACATTCAGGCCAAACGAATTCACGAATACAAGCGGCAACACCTGAATGCCCTGCATATCATCACGCTCTACAACCGGATTAAGGCGAATCCCGATATCGAGATTACTCCTCGCACCTTCTTGTTTGGCGGCAAGGCTGCTCCTGGCTACTTCCTGGCCAAGCTGATTATTAAATTCATAAACTCGATCGGTGATGTAGTCAATCGCGATCCCGATGTGCGAGGACGGTTAAAAGTTCTATTCCTGAAAGACTACAGTGTTAAATTCGCTCAACGGGTCTATCCCGCTGCGGATCTGTCTGAGCAAATTTCTACGGCTGGCAAGGAAGCCTCCGGTACGGGCAACATGAAGTTCGCCATGAATGGGGCGCTGACGATCGGCACGCTGGATGGAGCAAACGTGGAAATCCTGGAAGAAGTGGGAGCCGAAAATTTCTTCCTGTTTGGCCTGACCGCGGAGGAAGTCTACGCCAAACGAGCCGCAGGCTATAACCCGATGGAATATTACGAGAATGACCCAGAACTGAAACTAGCGCTCGATCGCGTGGCTTCCGGGTTTTTCTCCCACGGGGATGTCAATCTGTTCAAACCGCTGATTGACAATTTACTCTACAGCGATCCCTACTTCCTGCTGGCCGATTATCGCTCTTACGTAGACTGTCAAGATCGGGTCAGTTTGGCGTATCGCGATCAGGATCACTGGACTCGGATGTCCATTCTGAACACCGCTCGGATGGGCAAGTTCTCCTCTGATCGCTCAATTCAGGACTACTGTGATGACATCTGGAAAGTTCATCCAATCAAGATTGAACTGAGAGATTATGTACAAGGAGGATGTGGCTTTGACAGTAGTAGTACCGACTGTAAAGTAGTCTTCTAACATGAGTCTCAAACTTTACCTGCTGCGGCATGGAGAAACGGAGTACAGCCAGAGAGGGGGTTATTGCGGCACTCTGGATCCGGAACTGACTCCAGAGGGGAAGCAGATGGCGCAAGCATTTGCTGATGCCTATGCCTCCCTCCCCTGGGAAGCGGTGTATGTCAGTCCAATGAAACGAACGATCGCCACAGCCAAACCCTTATGTGAAGCCATTGGCCTGGAAATGCAACTCCGGGATGGCTTGAAAGAACTGGCCTATGGCGAGTGGGAAGGAAAATCACCAGAGGAGGTGAAGGACGCTTACGAAGAAGATTACATTCACTGGCTGACGGAACCCGCCTGGAACCCGCCAACCGGCGGAGAAACCGCCGTTCAACTTGCCAGTCGGTCGTCCTTAGTGATTACAGAAATCCAGCAACACTACCCCACCGGAAATGTTCTGGTTGTCTCCCATAAAGCTACCCTGCGAGTCATCCTCTGTAGCTTGCTGGGCATCGACCTGGGCCGCTACCGCGATCGTATCAACGTGCTGACTGCCTCCCTCAGCATCATCAAATTCGACCGCTATGGCCCGTTACTGGAAGTTCTGGGCGATCGCTACCATATTCCTGAGCCTTTAAGGAGTAGACCGGGGACGTAATTGTTCATGTTTCCAATCATTTATTCGGATCAGTTTTTATTACACGATCCAGGCGAGTTTCACCCGGAAAGTCCAGATCGTTTAACTGCGATTAAGTTGGCATTAGAAGATGTGCCCTGGGTAGACCAGTTGGTGTGGCGTTCCCCCTCAGGCTCTGCGCGATCGTCCAGCGAGCTGATTTCCCTGGTGCAAGCGGCTCATGCTCAAGCATACATCGACCATGTGCGGGATCTGGCAAACCGGGGAGATGGTGAGCTAGACAGTGACACTGTTGTTTCTCCCCAGACCTATGAAGTGGCGTTGCTGGCGGTGAGTGCCTGGTTGGATGGCGTGGATGAGGCTCTGGCAACGGGAGAGCCAGTCTTTGTTCTGGCCCGTCCACCGGGGCACCATGCCTTGCCGGAGCGGGGAATGGGGTTTTGCATTTTTAACAATGAGGCGATCGCGGCCCTCTATGCTTTACAACAACCCGGTGTGAATCGAGTTGCGATTCTGGACTGGGATGTGCATTATGGCAATGGCACCCAGGTGATCGTACACAATAACCCTCACATTGCCTACTGTTCCTTGCATGAATCGCCGCTATTTCCAGGCACGGGCAATGTTCACAATCATGGAGCACACAACAACGTGCTGAATCTGGCAATCCTACCGGGAAGCACGATCGCGGTTTACCAACCGTTGTTTGAGCAACAGGTCATGCCATTTTTAACTCACTTTCAGCCTGACCTGTTGCTGGTCAGTGCTGGCTACGGTGCCACGGCGACTGATCCCCTCGCAGATATTTGTCTCCAACCCCAAGACTATGGTGTGTTTACAAAGTATTGTTTACAGATTACCCGGCGGATTGTATTTGGGCTAGAAGGAGGGTACAACCTGGAAACCCTGGCTCAATCGGTTGTTGCAACGATTGAGAGTTGTTTGAAATAAGTAGCTTACGGGCATTTTCATGAGCATTTACCACACACTCGACTGAATCTGCGTGTTGAATTGTTTTTTGTTTTCCAAGGGGAAACATTATGCTACAAGCCACGATCGAATCTATTCTGCAAGAAGAGCGGTTATTTCAGCCCCCGGCTGATTTTTCCCAAACTGCACGGATTAACAGTCTGGAAGCGTATCAACGCCTCTATCAACAGGCGATCGCTGACCCCGAAACCTTTTGGGCAAACCTAGCAGAACAGGAGTTGCACTGGTTTCAACGATGGGAAAAGGTGCTGGATTGGCACCCCCCCTTTGCCCGGTGGTTTGTGGGCGGCCAACTGAATGTGTCTTACAATTGCCTGGATCGGCATTTGACGAATGGCCGGCGGGACAAATTGGCCCTGATCTGGGAAGGGGAACCTGGTGATGGACGCACCTTCACCTACGCTCAACTGCATCAGGAAGTCTGCCAGATGGCCAATGTGCTGAAACAATTGGGGGTGCAGAAGGGCGATCGCGTCGGTATCTACCTGCCTATGATTCCGGAGGCCGCGATCGCCATGCTGGCCTGTGCTCGCATCGGTGCACCCCATACGGTTGTTTTTGGCGGGTTTAGCGCCGAAGCCCTGAAAAGCCGCCTCCAGGATGCCCAGGCCAAGCTAGTCATCACGGCTGATGGAGGGTGGCGCAAAGACGCGATCGTTCCCCTCAAAGAGCAGGTAGACCGGGCACTTGCTGATCATGCCGTACCCAGTGTTCAGCATGTGCTGGTGGTTCAACGTACGGGACAAGAGGTGGCCATGACTCCAGACCGCGATCGCTGGTGGCATGAGTTACAAGCCACAGCCTCCTCCGACTGTCCAGCAGAACCCATGGACAGCGAAGACCTGTTATTCATCCTCTACACCTCTGGCACCACGGGCAAACCGAAAGGCGTTGTGCATACCACAGGCGGTTACAACCTGTTCAGCCATATCACTGCCCAATGGATTTTTGACATCAAAGATAGCGATATTCTCTGGTGTACTGCCGATGTAGGTTGGATCACAGGACACAGTTATGTGGTCTATGGTCCCCTGTCCAATGGGGCCACCACCCTGATGTATGAAGGCGCTCCCCGTGCTTCTAATCCGGGCTGTTTCTGGGATGTGATTGAGAAATATCGGGTAACTATCTTCTATACCGCTCCGACGGCCATTCGATCCTTTATTAAAACGGGTGAAGCCGTACCGGCAGCCCGAGATTTATCGTCTTTGCGGTTATTGGGTTCGGTGGGTGAACCGATCAATCCCTCTGCCTGGATGTGGTACTACCAGGTGATTGGTGGTGAGCGCTGCCCGATCGTCGATACCTGGTGGCAAACAGAAACAGGGGGGATCTTGATTTCTCCCCTGCCGGGTGCCATCCCCACAAAACCGGGTTCAGCAACGCTGCCCTTTCCTGGCATTGTTGTAGATGTAGTAGACATGGAAGGAAATCCCGTGGGAGTTAATCAGGGCGGTTATCTGGTCATTAAACAGCCCTGGCCTGGGATGCTGCGAACGCTATACAACAGCCCCGATCGCTACCGCACCACCTACTGGGAGCCAATTCCACCCAAAAACGGGAACTACCTTTACTTTACTGGCGATAGTGCCCGTAAAGACAGCGATGGCTATTACTGGATTATGGGTCGGGTGGATGATGTGATTAAGATTGCCGGACATCGCCTGGGTAGTGCTGAAATCGAATCTGCCCTGGTAGCTCATGAGGCAGTTGCAGAAGCCGCTGTGGTAGGCAGACCGGAAGAAAGTAAGGGGGAAGAAATTGTGGCCTTTGTCACCCTGGAGGATGGTTATGTGCCCTCAGATGCACTAGTGCAAGACCTGAAGCAGCATGTAGTGGAAAGTATCGGGGCGATCGCCCGTCCCAGTGAAATCCGCTTTGCTGATGCCCTGCCGAAAACCCGCTCTGGCAAAATTATGCGGCGAGTTTTGCGGCACTGGCAAGCGGCGAGACAGTCGCAGGCGATATTTCCACCCTGGAAGATCACAAGGTTCTGGAGCAACTGCGAACATAGAGTTGATCCCCAATTCGCAGCGTCCGGTGCTGATCCTCGATACCCCGATCGGTATCGTTATGTACGTATTAGATTCAAACCGCAGAAGTAGGATGGGCAAAACAACGTGTGCCCATTTAGATGCCACAGAATCATGGGATGGGCACGGCGTTGCTCTTTGCCCATCCTACGATTTTTTGCTAATTTGCTGTGGGTGCTGATCCTCGATACCCGGATCGGTGTCATGATGCACGCCTTAAGCAATGACGAATGATCAGTGCCAACTTACCTTTGGAATTATGCTAAAGAATCTCTATGTTGCCGCGATCGAACCCAGTAGTGGCAAGTCTCTGGTGGTCCTGGGTCTGATGGAACTGCTCTCAAAGCGGGTGTCCAGGCTGGGCTTTTTTCGACCTGTGATTCATGACAGCCCTCGTGCGGATAATGACATCGAACTGGTGAGCAGTCGCTATACACCCGGATTTCCCTACACGGCCTATTTCGGTATGCCTCACACCCGGGCGCGACGGTTAATTGCCGATGGACAGTTTGACGCACTGCTGCAAGAGGTGATTGAGAAGTACAAATTCCTGGAGCGGCAGTGCGACTTTGTAGTCTGTGAAGGCGTTAATTCCATCGACATCGATCCGGCGCTGGTCGATAACTTTGATACCCAGGTGGCCAATCAGTTAGCGGCTCCCATCCTGGCGATCGCCAATGCGGATGGCAAGACCATCGAGGAAATCATAGCGAACGTGCAAACGGAACATGAAGCCTACCTGGCGGCAGGCTGCACAGTTATGGCCACAATTGTCAACCGGGTTGCAGTGGCCCAGATGAACCTGGTGCAAGAACGACTGGAGAACCTGTGGCCGGGAGATAACCCAGTGTTTGTGCTGCCAGAAGCCCCCTTGCTGACCCAACCGACGGTCGCTGAGATTTCTCGAGCCTTAAATGCCAACCTGGTGTACGGCGATCGGGAGCAACTGAATCGCGAGGTATCGGGGTATAAGGTGGCGGCGATGGAAGTGCCCAACTTCTTGACCTGGATTCAGGAAGGCAACCTGGTGATCACCCCTGGAGATCGTGCCGATATCGTTCTGGCTTGCTTTGCCAGTTCCCTCTCTAACCATTCTCCCAGCGTCTCCGGCATTGTCCTCACAGGGGGATTGGCCTTAGCTCCTGCCCTCAAACAACTGATGGAGGGTTTAAGTCGTTGGAATATCCCCATCCTCAGTGTGGAAACGGATACCTACACCACTGCTCAGCATGTCAATACTGTGCGGGCGGACATCACGCCTGATAACCAGCGCAAAATTGCTTCTGCCCTGGGCGTGTTTGAGTCGCATGTGGATACGGCAAAACTGGCAGAACGAATTACCTCGTCCTACTCCGATCGTATGACTCCACTGCTGTTTGAGTACGAACTGATTGAACGGGCACGGGCACAGAAACAGCACATCGTTCTGCCGGAAGGGACGGATGAACGAATTTTACGGGCGGCGGAAATTTTATTACGGCGACGAGTGGTGGATATTACGCTGTTAGGCAATGTGCAAAAGATCCGGGAAGCGATCGCCGCGCTGGATGTGAAACTGGATGGCGTAAACCTGATTGATCCCCTCTATTCTGACCAGTTTGAGGACTATGCCCACACTTACTACGAATTACGAAAGCATAAAGGCATTACTCAGGACTATGCCTACGATGTGATGCGGGATGTCAGCTACTTTGGCACCATGATGGTCTATAAAGATATGGCCGATGGCATGGTGTCCGGGGCGCTGCATACCACCGCTCACACAATTCGTCCGGCCCTGGAATTCATTAAGCCTGTCCCTGGATGCTCGATCGTCTCCAGTGTCTTTTTTATGTGTCTGGACGATCGCGTCCTGGTTTATGGTGACTGTGCTGTGAATCCCAATCCCACGGCTGAACAACTGGCCGATATTGCCATTAGTTCCGCCCAAACCGCTCAAACCTTTGGCATTGAACCCCGGATCGCCATGCTCTCCTACTCCACTGGAGATTCCGGTCAGGGCGAGGATGTGGATAAGGTGAAAACGGCAACTCGCCGGGTACAAGACCTGCGACCCGACCTGAAAATTGCTGGCCCGATTCAGTACGATGCCGCTGTCGATGAAAACGTCGCTAGAACCAAACTGCCAGGAAATGAAGTCGCCGGACATGCCAGCGTGTTCATCTTCCCTGACCTGAACACCGGAAATAACACCTACAAAGCCGTCCAGCGATCGGCCAATGCCGTGGCGATCGGTCCCGTTCTGCAAGGCTTAAAAAAACCCGTCAACGACCTCAGCCGCGGCTGCACCGTCCCCGATATTGTCAATACCGTGGCAATTACGGCAATTCAAGCGCAAGCGTTGAAAGGTCGTAAATAGAGAAGAGTGGCGAATCGCACCTTTGCTTGGTTTTTCTAGGTATCAACCTCTAGTGCGGACTTACATTGGCCAGGGGTTGCGGGCTGACCTGGAGTGGTTGGAAAGCGATACCGTATCTGCGTTGATTGCCAGTCTAAAGCGTCATGGTGTCAGTGATGAAGTGATTCAAGACGCTCTGGGCGAAGTTACTGAGCATTCTAATCAGCCTCAGCAGCATTTTAGACTGAAGCCATCTAGCTAATCCAGTGGACTCCGAACCCCCCTGCCACCCCGATTGAGTACATGGGTATAGATCATCGTCGTTTTGATATCCTTGTGTCCCAACAATTCCTGAATGGTGCGAATGTCGTAGCCATCGTCCAACAGGTGAGTGGCAAAACTGTGTCGAAACGTATGGCAGCTACTGTGTTTTGTAATCTGGGCTTGCTGAATTGCCTGCTTGACTGCCCGCTGTAATGCATCTTCTAAAAGGTGATGTCGGCGAATTTCGCCCGAACGGGGGTCGCGCGATCGCCGCTCTGCCGGAAACACATACTGCCACCCTCACTGCCGATTGGCTTTTGGGTACTTGCGCTCCAACGCATAGGGCAGATACACCGCCCCCAAGCCCTCTGATAAATCCTGTTGATGCAACAACCGGGCGTGTTCCAGTTGCCGTTTCAAAGATTCAATAGTCGATTCTGGCAGCATCGTCTTGCGGTCTACCTCGCCTTTGCCATCCCGCACCGTGATCTGGCGATACTCAAAATCCAGATCCTTCACTCTGAGCCGCAAGCATTCGCTCAGACGTAATCCAGAACCATACAACAGGCTGGCGAGCAGATGATGTACTCCCTGAAGGTGACTCAAAACTTGTTTCACCTCTGTGCGCGTAAAGACAACAGGCAGCCTGATTGGTTTTTGCGCTCGTTCGATATGGTCGATATAGGGCAGTTCGACCTTGAGTACGTGTTGATACAAAAACAGCAGGGCACTCAGGGCCACATTTTGAGTCGAAGCTGCCACGTTTTTCTCCACTGCCAGGTAAGAGAGATAAGCTCGGATTTCATCAACGCCCATTTCTTTGGGATGACGCTTATTATGAAACAGGATGTACTGACGAATGTAGTAGAGAATGTAGGACTCTTCTGTCCTGAGGCTGTAGTGTTTGAGCCGCATCACCTGCTTGACCTGGTCGAGCAGGCGTGGCGGTTGAGGATTCGGGGATGCATCCATTTCTGACAAAACTTGAGTTGCTAATTATACTCAGTATCCCCAAGTCACTAGAATAGAACAAGGGTACTCAGGAATTTATCCGTCCTCAGCGGCAAAAGCCCCTTATTGGGATATTAGACCGCAGCCAACGGCATAGGAAGGGGATTTGGGGGATTAGACCGCACTCAACGGTTGAAACTTTTATTAAGGGTATTAGGCCGCAGCCAGCAACCTAATATACTTTCTTTATAGATATATTAGATCGATCCCAGCGGTTGAAAAATATAGTTCGCTGGCTTGGTTTCTGTTGCCACGAGGTTGCCATGCCGATTCCTCAGCCGATCGCTAACCAGCAGACCGTCGGCAACATCGGCATGTTTTACGTGTGCTACCGATTGTCGCGGCTGGGCTGGAATGTCATGCCCACGGCCCGCAACGCCAAGGGCATCGACATCGTGATCTACAGCCAAGACGCGGCTCGCAAATACACAATCCAGGTGAAGACGCTGTCCAAGGGGAGCCCCGTCCCCATGAGCAACAAGCTGGATCACCTGTTCGCCGACTTCGTGGTCGTCTGTCGGCATGTCATCCGTGAGACGCCGGAGTGCTTCGTGCTGACCCCGGACGAAGTGCGCAGGCTGATCCACCGAGGGGAGAAGAATGGCAAGATCAGCTATTGGCTCCAACCGCGCGACTACGCCACGGACGAGTTCCGCGAGAAGTGGGAGCGAATCGGCTCGGGGCTGTAGGCCGTAGCTGAAGGGGCCGCCAGCGAACCAGTCGCTGCACCCGACGGTGGCCGCATTACGGTTTTTCGGAGTTCAACGTCTCACCTGCGGCCGCCGCGGGTGAGCTTGGTCGTTAGGTGACTTGAGCTTTCGGTGAGGAAGCAACTGCGAAATTGTCTGTAGGGTGACCAACTCTATTTCATTGCTTAAAATCAGGTAGGGACGTAAAACTAGGAGCATTAGAAGTTGGCGTACTACCTGAATATCTTTTCCCCAGAAACTTATGAAGCATTCTCGAAATCGAATCGTGATGTCACTGGATTTCGTTTACGTCAACAAAACGCTGCAAGCCGAATTAAAATCGGTGATAAGTTTATCTGTTACATGACTAAGCTATCCCGATGGATAGGGGTTTTTGAGGTGCAAAGCGAATGCTTCTCAGATGATGCCCCAGTTTTTTTTCCTCAAGATGACCCTTTTGTGGTTCGCTTCAAGGTTAAACCAATCGTCTGGTTACCTAAAGAAAAGGCAATTCTAATTCATGATGATAGAATTTGGAATCGTTTATCCTTCACTAAAGGAATCGATAAAAACTCATCAAAGTGGACAGGGAAGCTTCGTAATAGTCTCAATCAATTGACCAATAACGATGGGTATTTCCTTGAAGAGTTCATGTTGTCACAAGTGAATAGAGGAGAACTCTTTGATATTGATGAGGATGAATACCAAAAACTAATTACACATCGTATTAATCGAATAGATAAAGTTGTAGCTGTAACTGTTCCCCAGGATACAAAAGATGAAGTTGAAAGCACTGTAGATCAACCAGAGGTCCGTGAATCAATCAAGGTGCAATCTTTAATCGCTAGAATTGGTTCTCAGATGGGAATGTCAATCTGGTTGCCACGTAGCGATCGAAGCACAGTTCTAAAAGAATGGAATGATCAAGATCACGTTCTGCTGGATGTTCTACCTCTTAATTATGATGAAACGACGCTCAAAACCATTGAGCAAATTGACGTACTGTGGTTAAAACGGCGTGCTATTGTTCGTACTTTTGAGGTTGAGCATACTACTTCAATTTATTCCGGTATTCTTAGAATGGCAGACTTGCTGGCACTTCAGCCGAATATGAACATAAAGTTGCATATAGTTGTACCTACTGAACGACGAGACAAGGTGTTTCAGGAAATCCGGAGACCTGTCTTTTCATTGCTTGATGTAGCTCCATTGTCAGAAAGGTGTACTTACCTTTCTTATGAAAGTGTTCAAGAGTTGTTAAAGCAAAGACACTTATCACATTTATCAGATAGCGTTTTAGATGAGTATGCTGAGGAGGCTGAATAGTTCGCCAACCAATACTTTGTGGCAACAGATTAGACTGACTAGAATCGAAAAAAGAGTAGCTAGGGTATTTTGTATGGTTTCATCAGAGTTAATTTCGGCTCTAAAGGGGTTGAGCCGTTCGGA
>NZ_JBRAGO010000089.1:0-18421 GCF_052746595.1 Leptodesmis sp. | reverse complement strand
GTCAAAAGAGTTATAAATCCGGGCTATCCGATCGCTCATAGAATTTGCCTCATGCTGAAGTCTATTGTACTTCAGCAGTTCTTCATGACTGTTTGACCCCGATTCCTCAATGCCAATGCAGAACCTTGGAGATCGATCGCCCTGTTTAGAATTTGGACAGCATTCATCCAACTGAGAACCGTGCAAGCGATCGACCTGACTGGAACGATCAACATCATGCAACAACGCAAAATTCTCGAAGCTCTGACCCACGCGCAGCGAAGCTGATCTATCTGTAACGATCGGAGCGCAAACGATAGAAAACTTAGCACTTTTCCTTTCCCACCTCTAAGCATTTAGGAGGACAATAGGAGTAGAGAGGATGGAATTTAGTAGGGGGTGACAGGTATGCGACACACCACTCCGTTCCCCGATGAACTAAGAGATTTCCTGATTGGGCTAGTTGCATTGATTCTGGCCGTCATGATCTGGGCATTGCTCATTGTTCCGGCAGCGATTTAAGTAGAATGCCAATCGTGGCGTAATTTTTGGCGGTAACGCATGATGGCAATTTCCAGGGATTGCCAAACTTGAAGGCTGGCAGTGGGTAGGTGAACAGTCGTGAATGTTGTGGTCAGTTTGTACGAGCAAGGATTTAGATCTGCGTTCAAAGTGCTTCAAGAGTTTGGGGCGGTAAACACCACCAACTTCTTTAATGTGCTGGAAATGCAGGTGGAGAATATTCCAGAGTTGCTGGAAGCATTACGCGATCGCATCACGCAAGTACCGGAGCAATTTGCGTTCCTGGCACGATTAGTTCCGGTGACGACCACGTTTACCTTTCAGTCGCCTGCAGAATTTGAGGCCAAAGCGAAAGAGGCGGTGTTACAGTAGATTCCCCAACTAGCGGGTAAGCGTTTCCACATCCGGATGCACCGTCGTGGTTTTAAGGGTAGGCTTTCCAGCCATGATGAAGCACGGTTTCTGGATGAGATAGTCTTGCAGGCTCTGGAGCAAGCGGGGACACCTGGCACGATTGCATTCCAGGATCCAGATGCGATTGTGGTGGTCGAAACTGTGGGGCAATGGTGTGGGCTATCTTACTGGACGCGAGAAGAACTACAACGCTATCCCTTTTTAAGGGCTGACTGAAATAGCAAATTTCATCATGTTTAGCACGATGCAAGGGAGTTAGAGCAGCCCTGTACAGGGGGTGAGGAGCACGCCGATCGCAGGCAGTATTCAGGCAGCATTTTGATGATTTTCTGAGTCAGGCATCGATCTCGCGTGGTCGTGAGGAGATTATCATTTCTGCTGCCAATTGTTTTTGATCGTAAAGGATTTGTTAAATCATTCTGCAAGAAGCCCTGTTTGTTGCGAGAAACACACCACATTAGAGATGGTTTGCCTGAAGGAAGGGGTATGAAAGTCGGAATTCCTAAAGAAGTCTTTTCCGGTGAGTGCCGGGTTGCAGCCACTCCAGACACTGCAAGACGGCTACAAAAGCTGGGTTTTGAGGTTTTAATTGAATCCGGAGCGGGGCAGGCGGCCAATTTTCCGGATGAGAGTTACCAGCAAGCGGACTGCACGATCGTTCCAGATGCCGCCAAATTATGGAATGAAGCGGATGTGGTGCTGAAAGTGCGGCCTCCGCAACAGCATCCCAGCATTGGTAAATCAGAAACAGAGTTGTTGCAGGCCGGAAAAACGCTGATCAGCTTTATCTACCCGGCTCAGAATCCAGAGTTGCTGGAGGATCTGGCAGCGCGGAAAGCCACGGTACTGGCGATGGATGCCATTCCCCGGATCACCCGTGCCCAGAAAATGGATGCCCTCAGTTCGATGGCCAATATCGCCGGATATCGGGCGGTGATTGAAGCAGCTAGTCATTTCGATCGCTTCTTTCCCGGACAAATCACCGCTGCGGGAAAAGTGCCTCCCGCCAAGGTGTTGATTGTTGGAGCAGGAATTGCGGGATTGGCAGCGATCGGGGCTGCAAAAAATTTGGGGGCGATCGTCCGGGCATTTGATACTCGGCCTGTCGTGAAAGAGCAGGTTGAAAGCATGGGAGCCGAATTCCTGGAACTGGAGTTTGCAGAAGACGGTACTGGACAGGGCGGCTACGCCAAAGTCATGAGTGAAGAGTTTATTAAAGCGGAGATGGCGTTGTTTGCTGAACAGGCCAGGGATGTAGATATCATCATCACCACGGCTCTGATTCCGGGTGTCAAAGCTCCCCTGCTAATTACTCGTGATATGGTAGACAGCATGAAAGAGGGATCTGTCGTTGTAGACCTGGCGGCAGAGCAGGGCGGTAACTGTGAAGTCACCAAACCTGGAGAAGCCTATCGCTACAAGGGAGTCACCATCATTGGCTATACCGATTTACCCAGCCGCATGGCGCAACAAGCCAGTCAGCTTTACGGTACAAACCTGTTTCACCTGTTAGATGAGTTAGGCGGCAGTCAAAACTACTGCATTGATTTTGAGAATGAAGTCATTCGCGGTGCCACTGTGGTGCGGGATGGTGAACTTACCTGGCCACCGCCCAAACCTGCGGCTCCCCCCACCCCGCCTCCGACCCCTCAGACAACACCAAAAGTTGGAGTTCCTGTTGCACCTACCAAACCTGCACCGGAAGCGACCAAACCAGAAGTGGCCAAACCTACTGATGCCGCATCTGCAATTGCAACCGAGCAACCAGCCACCAAAGCGAGTTCTCAAGGGTTGCTCTGGCTGATCTTAGCGGGACTTGCCCTGGTCGGAATTGGGATCAGCGCCCCCCCCTCTTTTCTGTCTCACCTGACGGTGTTTGTGCTGGCCTGCTTCGTCGGCTGGCAGGTGATCTGGAATGTGGTGCCAGCGCTGCACACTCCTCTGATGAGTGTCACTAATGCAATCAGCGGCATCATCATTATCGGCGGCATTTTGCAACTCTCTGGTGCGCCCACCTCTCCCACCACTATTCTGGGCGCGATCGCCATCCTGATTGGCACCATCAACATCTCCGGCGGCTTTTTAGTCACCCAACGAATGCTGAAAATGTTCCAGAAATAAGGAAGTGAAAAGTTTTAAGTGTTGAGTTTTAAGTTCTAAATTGGGAATTCAACCAAACACTCAAAACTGGGAACTCAACACTTAAAACTCAACACTCCTAACTCCCCTGCCCATCTTACCCACCCACTCACCCACTCACCCACTCCTCCACCCCCTTACCTCTCCACCCCTCCTCTAATTACTATCCACTCACCCCTCTCCCCAACCCTATGACTAGCAGCTTACTCACCGTTTCCTACATCGGAGCCAGTGCCCTGTTTATTCTCAGTCTGGGTGGCCTATCGCATCAGGAGTCGGCCCGACGCGGAAATTTGTTTGGCATTATTGGTATGATTCTGGCGATCGCAGCCACAGCGATTGGTACAGGCTGGATCAACAACTTTGGCATCAATGAATATGGCACGCTGGCGGCAGCAATGTTGCCAGGGGTGATCACTGGGGCGATCGTGGCAGGACGGGTCGCCATGACCTCCATGCCAGAACTGGTGGCAATTTTGCATAGCTTTGTGGGGGCAGCGGCGGTGCTGGTCGGCATTGCCAACTATCTGTCCCCGGTGCAGCCCTTTACCGGAGTCGAAGAAGTCATCCACGAAGTCGAAATCTTCGTCGGGGTGTTTATTGGGGCGGTGACGTTTTCCGGCTCCATTGTGGCGTTTGGCAAGTTACGGGCGTTGATTTCCAGTAAGCCCTTGCTCCTTCCCGGACGACATTTACTCAACCTGGCAATGCTGGCGGCTGCCATCTGGCTGGGTAGCTGGTTCCTTGGCAGTGAAGGGTACGATGGCTTACCTCCCCTGCTGATCATGACAGCGATCGCGATCGTGCTGGGGGTGCATCTGGTGATGGCGATCGGGGGAGCCGATATGCCTGTGGTGATCTCTATGCTCAACAGCTATTCTGGTTGGGCTGCCGCCGCGGCAGGATTCATGCTCTCGAATGACTTGCTGATTATTACCGGAGCGCTGGTGGGCAGTAGTGGGGCGATCCTTAGCTACATCATGTGTAAGGCGATGAACCGATCGTTTATCAGTGTGATTTTAGGTGGCTTCGGCACCGACAGTAGTGCAGCTACCCAACCTGCGGCACATCTGGAAGGCAAAGTTCATACAACGGATCCAGCGGCGGCGGCAGAAACCCTGCGAAACGCGAAGAGTGTAGTGATTGTTCCGGGTTATGGCATGGCGGTCGCTCAGGCACAACACTCGGTTTCAGAAATTACGAAGACGTTGCGGGCCTTGGGTGTGAACGTCCGGTTTGGCATTCATCCCGTAGCAGGGCGGATGCCAGGACACATGAATGTGTTGCTGGCAGAGGCGAAAGTGCCCTATGACATTGTGCTGGAGATGGAGGAGATCAATGATGATCTGCCGGAAACCGATGCGGTGCTGGTGATTGGGGCTAATGACACGGTAAATCCTAGTGCGGTAGAAGATCCCAATAGCCCGATCGCCGGGATGCCCGTGGTAGAAGTATGGAAAGCGCACAAAGCGATCGTCATGAAGCGCAGTATGGCCAGTGGCTATGCCGGAATTGAGAATCCCCTCTTTTATAAAGACAACACGGAAATGCTATTTGGAGATGCGAAAAAAAATCTAGATGCAATTCTGACTCACCTGAAGTAAATGAATCAACATGCATTTTAGGGTTGGTGGCCCTGACCTTGCTGACCTGTTTTTCCTGGTTGGCAGTCAGGAGTGGCGATCGTCCTGGAGCGATGCAGAAACCCAGCAGACGACTTACTATGTAGCACCCAATGGCAAAGACTCCAACGTCGGATCACAGCAATCTCCCTGGGCCACACTCAATCATGCGGCAGAGGTCGTACAAGCAGGTGACACCGTTTATGTGCGGGCCGGAACGTATGCTTTGAACCAACAAATCCGCAGCAAAAGTTCTGGCACTGAAAATGCCTGGATTGTTTATGCTGCTTTTCCCGGAGAAGCAGTTGTCCTGGATGCGGAAAGGATTAAAGTACCGCCCCCATCTGGCAAGCCACCCTATCCTCATGATCAGGGTGCATTTCAACTGGAAAACGTCAGCTATATCCGGGTGCAAGGACTGAAGGTCATCAATTCCTACAACTCAGGGTTTATGGTGAGAAACAGCCACCATATTGAATTACTGAAGAACACGTCTGAAAATTCCTTTTCTCCAGGGATTGGGGTTTGGGAAGGACATAACCATAAAGTCATTAGTAATACGGTAATCAATGCAAATGATCCTGATCGTGGCTTTGTGGAATTTCCCAAGACTGAGGAAGCTCCCCATGAAGCCATTTCACTAGGTGGAGTCAAGTTTTTTGAAGTTGCCAGTAATCTGATTTACAACAGTCAGAAAGAAGGAATTGATATTAAAGAAGTCAGTCAACACGGTACTGTGCATGACAATCATGTTCATCACATCAAGCGGCAGGGTTTGTACGTCGATAGTCACTTTGGCGCACTCAAAGATGTTGAGATATTTAATAATCGGGTGCATGACTGTGAGGGAGCCGGATTTGTGGTTTCAGTGGAAGGAGGAAGTCTGGCTAAAAATATTCGGTTTCACCACAATTTGCTGTACAACAATTGGGGCACTGGCATTTTCTTCAGCCGCTGGGGAAATGATGGCCTGCGAGAGGATGTCAAAATTTACAACAACACCGTCTATCACAATGGCTATGGCAAACCAAAGCCAGAAGAGACGTTTTATTGGATTACGGGCGGACTCTATTTCTTTTCTACCAACCTGCGGAACATTGAAGTCAAAGACAATATCTTCAGTGAAAATAATGGCTTCCAAATTGGCTATAGCGATCGCTATCTGAAAGACCATGCGACGATCTCAGCCGCCTTCAATCAAAAAGGCATTAACATGACTCGCAATCTCATCTTTGATCCGACCAATTTCCCCTCTCCCATTTACGCTGGCTGGCCTCCAGATAATTTTGCGAACATCTACGCCATCAACGGCAATAATGCCATTTTAGAAAATCCGTTATTTGTAGATGCCAAAGCAGGCAACTTCCATTTGCAGCCCAATTCCCCCGCTATCATCCAGGATGCAACAACAGGGAAACAGGCGATCGGTGCTTTACCCCTGATCTCTGATCCCTAATCCCTGGCTGGATAGACTCGTCCCTTCCAGACTCCCCCCTGTCCTCGCCAGTGACGTAGGGCCGAATCCAGGGTCATCAGGTTATACAGTAGGGCGATCGCAGGTAAACAGACCGCCCACAAAGGAGATAAGCGATATAGCCGAATCGTAGGTAAATAAGCCAGCGTCATCAATCCCCAACCGAGGAATCCTACTGCTGCGATCGCCCAGTGACCTGTAAGCAGTCCAGCGATCGTGCTCACAGGCAACACCAGATAGACCAACACCATTCCCACCAGCG
Source organism: Leptodesmis sp. (assembly GCF_052746595.1). Classification (NCBI taxonomy): domain Bacteria; kingdom Bacillati; phylum Cyanobacteriota; class Cyanophyceae; order Leptolyngbyales; family Leptolyngbyaceae; genus Leptodesmis; species Leptodesmis sp. Next base: position 12,009 of record NZ_JBRAGO010000089.1, on the reverse strand, counting down.
TTCCCATCAGCAGCCAGGGCGAATAATTCAATTGGGTATAGGCTGTCCGTGCCACCATATTCCAGATTGTTTTCAGAGATTCGTAAGGCCGCAGACTGCGAGTAGTTTGAGTTAGACCCAGCCAGATTTTGCCTGTGGAAGGGGAGAATTGAGAGTTAAGCGCAGAATTTTGGATTTTGGATTTTGGATTTTGGATTTCTCCCTCACCTTCCCTACTTTCTCCTCTATCTTTTTCATGCCTTTTGCCTCCTGCTTTCTGCCTCCTCCCTTTCACAACCTTCGCCAAACTACAGTCATCAATCAATGCCTGTCGTAGCGTTTGTAATCCGCCGATCGCTTGTAGAGTTTCTCGTCGGATTAAAATACAGCCACCAGCAGCACCAGCAATTCTACTGTTGGGATTGTTGACCAGAGGAAAGGGATAGAGTTTTTGAAAGAAGAAAACAAAGGCGGGAATTAGCAACTTTTCCCAGAAACTTTCACACCGCAGCAGCACCATCAGGGACACCAGATCCAGATCATCCTGTATCGCTTTGGCCACCAGTTGATTGAGATTGTGGCGATCGTGTTCAATGTCAGCATCGGTAAACAGCAGGTAATCTGGCACCGAGGTAAGGGTTTGGGTATAGCGAACGCCCTGTTCCATGGCCCACAGCTTGCCCGTCCAACCTGCCGGAAGTGCTGCCGCCTGCACGATCGTCAACCGGGAAGCCTGCCCCAATTCCTCTGCCATTTTCCTAGCCACCTCACCTGTGCCATCCGTACTGTGGTCATCCACCAGCACAATCTGAAACGGGCCGGGGTAGGTTTGGGTTAGCAGCGATCGGATAGCTTTGGCAATAACATCAGCTTCATTGCGAGCAGGGATAACGGCACAGATGGAAGGGAGTTGGGAGTTGGGAGTTGGGATTTCTCCCTGATCCCCGATCTCCGATCCCCGATCTCCCTCCTCCAACCTCTGATCGCATCGCCAAAAATTTCCCCATAGTGTTAGCAATCCAACCCAGATTGCCAGAGACAGCAGTGCCAGACCCAAACCAAGTTCACCCATGATGACGATTGCCAATGTTAACCAATAGAAGGCACAATACTCAACTATGGTGAGGAGTGTAAACTTATGCAAACGGAAGATCAGGTTACAACGACTCAATCGGGCATTAGTATTGCTCAACTGGATGAGGCTATTTCCCGGAGTCAAAACTATTTACTGTCATTGCAGAACCCGGAAGGTTACTGGTGGGCCGAACTGGAATCGAATGTGACGATCACCGCGGAAGTGGTGCTGCTACATAAAATCTGGGGCACGGATACCACTCGTCCTTTGCATAAAGTGGAAAATTACCTGCGCCGTCAGCAACGAGAACATGGCGGCTGGGAGTTGTTCTATGGAGATGGCGGAGAACTTAGTACCTCGGTAGAAGCGTACATGGCATTGAAGTTGCTGGGTGTTTCAGAAACCGACCCAGCGATGCAAAAAGCACGTCAGTTTATTTGCGATCGGGGCGGCATCAGCAAAACTCGTATCTTCACCAAATTTCACCTGGCCCTGATTGGCTGTTATGACTGGCAGGGCATTCCCTCGATTCCGCCAGCTATTATGCTGTTGCCTGATAATTTCCCAGTCACAATCTACGAAATGTCCAGTTGGGCACGGGGCAGTACTGTACCGTTGCTGATTGTGTTTGACCAGAAGCCTGTGTATTTGACGAATCCCACAATCAATCTGGATGAGTTGTATGCAGAAGGTCGGGAGCATGCCCGGTTTGAGTTGCCCCGTCATGGCGACTGGTCAGATCTGTTTGTGCATTTAGATGGTGTGTTCAAACAGTTGGAGAACTGGAATCTGATGCCATTTCGTCAGGAAGGACTGGCGGCTGCAGAGAAATGGGTGCTGGAGCGGCAGGAAGCGACTGGAGATTGGGGTGGCATTATTCCCGCCATGTTGAATTCTCTGCTGGCATTACGCAGCCTGGGATATGGCTCTGCAGACCCGATCGTGGAACGAGGCTTGCAATCCATCGATCGCTTTGCTCTTGAAACTGACGATTGTTACTGGGTGCAGCCCTGCGTCTCGCCAGTGTGGGATACGGCGCTCGTCATGCGGGCCCTAATCGATTCTGGAGTTGCTCCGGATCATCCGGCGATCGTCAAAGGCGGAGAATGGCTGCTGCAAAAGCAAATTCTGGATTATGGCGATTGGGCGGTCAAGAATAAAGCCGGTAAACCGGGAGCCTGGGCCTTTGAGTTTGAGAACCGCTTCTATCCCGATGTAGATGATTCGGCAGTGGTGGTAATGGCTCTGCACGCTGCCAGGTTGCCCAATGAGAATTTGAAGCAGGCCGCGATCGCCCGTGCTGTCGATTGGATTGCCACCATGCAATGCCGTCCCGGTGGTTGGGCTGCTTTCGACATCGACAACGATCAGGACTGGCTGAACCAGATCCCCTACGGCGACCTGAAAGCCATGATCGACCCCAATACGGCAGATGTCACGGCACGAGTGCTGGAAATGGCCGGGAGGTTGGAATTAGGGATTAGGGATCAAGGATCAGAGGAAATTCCAAGCGCATCCATCCCCAACCCCCAATTCCCAATTCCTAATCCCCTTTCCCCCCATCGCATTGATCGCGCGCTCGCCTATCTGCGTCAAGAGCAGGAGCCGGAAGGCTGCTGGTTTGGCCGTTGGGGAGTGAATTACATCTACGGGACGAGTGGGGTGTTGGCGGCTTTGTCACTGATTGCTCCGCAAACCCATCGGCGGGAAATTGAACGGGGTGCGGCCTGGTTAATGACTGTGCAGAATCGGGACGGTGGCTGGGGAGAGACCTGCTTCAGTTATAACGATCGCTCGCTAATGGGTCAGGGAGACAGTACCGCCTCTCAAACGGCCTGGGCACTGATTGGCCTACTGGCCGCAGGAGAAGCGACGGGCAAGTATGAAACCAACGCCATTGAACGGGGAGTTCAGTATTTGTTAGCTACTCAAAGGTCTGATGGCACCTGGGATGAAGACTACTTCACAGGCACCGGCTTTCCCTGTCACTTCTACCTGAAATATCACCTCTACCTGCAACACTTTCCTCTAACGGCTTTAGGCCGCTATCGGCAATTGGTTAGCAGTTAAACTCAAGCAGTATCAGTCGAAACGGTGGAGATTGTTTCTCACTCATGCTTCCTGTAGTTGCAGGCTGATCAATATAGGCAAGAGTTCCAGTTTGTTGCCGAATTAAAAATTTGCCCTTATTCTAGGAATCTCAAATCCAAAATCTCAAGTCCAAAATCTCTATGAGTGCTTTTCGAGTCGGGGTGGCAGGGCCAGTTGGGTCTGGCAAAACGGCATTGGTTGATGCCCTCTGTAAAACACTGCGCGATCGCTATCTTCTGGCTGTCGTTACGAATGACATTTATACCCAGGAAGATGCTCAGTTTCTGGTTCGCAGTCAGGCACTGGAGCGCGATCGCATTGTGGGTGTGGAAACAGGTGGCTGTCCCCATACGGCAATTCGGGAAGATACGTCAATGAATCTGGCGGCGATCGAAGATCTGGAGCGACGCTTTCTTGATCTAGATCTGGTGTTTGTAGAAAGTGGGGGAGATAATCTGGCCGCAACTTTCAGCCCGGAGTTAGTAGATCTGACCATTTATGTGATTGATGTTGCCGGAGGAGACAAAATTCCCCGTAAAGGTGGCCCTGGTATCACTAAATCAGATTTATTAGTAATCAACAAAATCGATTTGGCACCTTATGTTGGAGCCAGTCTGGACATCATGGAACGAGATGCTAAAAAAATGCGAGGGGATAAACCCTTCATATTCACCAATCTCAAAACCAGAGAGGGATTACCAAGCGTAATTGACTTTATCCAGCATCAGGCAAATTTAGGAGTAGGGAGTAAATAGTTAAACGATTTGACAAGTTCACCCTGAGTCTTGATCTGCTCATCACCCAATCCGCAATATTCATTTACAAGCAGCTTCTTAGACTCAGCCTTATAGTTCTTAAGAGATTTTATTTACTTAAATTCATACTTTAGGAAGTGATGGCGATCGCTGGAACCCTTGAATGCCAGGGTTCCTTACTTTTGACAAATAGCCTCTCACAAAAGACTATTTTTGTATAATCTGATACGAAATCTTCCTAAGCTGTAGCCCTAGTATCTCAGGGTAATTGCTGAGTATTCCCCGGTTTTGTTTCGATTGGGAGTGAATAGCCTCATGGCACAGTTTGGTCGTCGTGAATTTATTATTTTGAGTTCTACTGCTGCGGGTAGTGTTCTACTCAAGGCTTGCGCGCCCAGCACGACTACGGGCGGCGCGGCCTCTCCTGAAGCGTCTCCTGCAGCAGCCACGGCTGCGGCGAGTGGCGACGTGATTAAGGTAGGAATTCTGCACTCACTCAGCGGCACGATGGCCATCAGTGAAAAGAGTGTGGTGGATGCCGAACAATTGGCGATCGAAGAAATCAATGATGCGGGCGGGGTTTTAGGCAAGAAGATTGAGGCGATTGTCGAAGATGGTGCATCCGATTGGCCTACCTTCAATGAAAAGGCGAAGAAACTGATTGATCAAGATAAGGTCGTCACGATTTTTGGTTGTTGGACTTCGGCCAGCCGCAAGGCGGTTCTCCCCACCTTTGAATCCAAAAGTCACATGCTCTGGTATCCCGTGCAATACGAAGGTCAGGAGTGTTCCAAAAATATTTTCTACACAGGTGCTGCTCCCAACCAGCAAATTGAACCCTCCGTGGATTGGCTACTGAAGAAGTACAAAGGGCAGCCCTTCTTCCTGGTAGGGTCGGATTATGTATTCCCCAGAACCGCCAATACCATCATCAAGGCTCAGTTGGCTGCAAGGGGTGGCAAGGCGTGGGTGAAGATTACATTCCCCTGGGTGGTACGGAAGTTACTCCGATCATTTCCAAGATTAAAGCCGCCATGCCCAACGGCGGGATTATTTACAACAGCCTGAATGGAGATAGCAACGTCGCCTTCTTCAAGCAGTTGCAGGGAGCTGGAATGGGACCTGATAAGTATCCCTCGATGTCTGTGTCGATCGCAGAGGAAGAAGTGAGAGCGATCGGCGTGGAATATCTGAAAGGCCACTATGCCGCCTGGAACTACTTCCAAACCGTAGAAAACCCGGTTAATGAGAAGTTTGTCGCTGCCTTCAAGAAGAAGTATGGTGAGGATCGCGTGGTCAACGACCCGATGGAAGCCGCTTACATCATGGTTTACCTGTGGAAGCAAGCGGTAGAGAAAGCCAAAACCGCCGACGATTTAGAAAAAGTCCGGGTTGCCGCTCTGGGCCAAAAGATCGATGCTCCCGAAGGCCCTGGCGTGACGATGGAAAACAACCATCACATTTCCAAATACGTGCGGATTGGGGAAGTGCGAGATGACGGTTTATTTGAAATCGTCTACTCCACAGACAAACCTGTAAAACCGATTCCCTGGAACCAGTTTGTCAAAGACACCAAAGGCTACTCCTGCGACTGGTCTGATCCGGCGAAGGGTGGTAAGTACAAGATGACCTAGGAAGTAATGAGGAGTTAAGAGTTAAGAGTTAAGAATCCAATTTTTAACTCTTAACTTTCAACTCTTAACTATTTGAGGGGGGAACATTCGTTGACACAGTTATTGGAATCGGTATTTGGTGGACTGAGTATTGGCTCAGTGTTGCTGTTGGCGGCACTGGGTCTGGCGATCGTCTTTGGGTTGATGGGTGTGATCAACATGGCTCATGGTGAGTTCATGATGATTGGCGCTTACACAACCTTTGTGGTACAAAATGCGCTGAAAAAGACTCCTTTATCCGAGTTGTATATTTTCCTGGCGTTGATTGCGGCTTTCATTGTGACGGCATTACTGGGATTGGTGCTGGAACGAACGGTAGTGCGGTATCTCTATGGCCGACCGTTAGAAACGTTGCTGGCGACCTGGGGTGTGAGTCTGATCTTGCAGCAGTTTGTTCGTAGTGTCAGTTGGCAATTTGTTGCTGGACTGGGAACGTTTTGCCTGCTGTTCTTTGGCGGCTCCTGGGTGCTGTCGAAACGTCCCAATTTTGAGCAGATCCGGGGCTGGGCGATCGCCGTGCTTGGTCTGTTATCGGTTCTGATTGCCCTGGTCTTTTCCAACATCTTGGGGCAAACCTTCAAACTGGCTGTGACAAAACCCTGGTTTGGTACACAGGGTGTGGATGTAACAGCTCCCAAATGGCTGCGGGGCGGCTTGCTGATCGGCGATTACCAACTGCCGTTCATCCGCCTATTCATCATTGTGCTGACGACAGCCTGCGTATTTGGCATTTACTGGTTCTTGAACAAAACGCCCTGGGGACTCCGCATCCGGGCCGTCACTCAAAATCGTAGTATGAGTGCCTGTCTGGGCATTCCCACAAAAACGGTGGATGCGCTCACATTTGCCCTAGGTTCGGGGTTAGCTGGAGTCGCCGGAGTGGCGGTGAGTCTCCTTGGCTCTGTCAGTTCTAATACGGGACAGGCGTATATTGTCGATGCCTTCATGGTGGTCGTTGTTGGTGGAGTTGGCAAGTTAGTTGGCAGTATTGTGGCGGCAGGGGCGATCGGCCTGGTTAGTTACGTGATTGGTTCCAATGCCCTGGGGCCGTTCGTCTCCTTCAGCTCATTCCTGAAAAGCTTTTTCGAGTTCTTTGCAACGGCCAGCATGGCCAAAGTAATGGTGTTTGCGTTAATTATTGTCTTCCTGCAATTCCGTCCTGCCGGATTGTTCCCGCAGAAGGGCCGCACGGTGGACGCATAGGGGGCTGAAATGACGGTAGAAACTGTGGATGCAGCGATCGATATTCCTTACGGTTTGGTGGCTCGCAAGCGTCGGAAAGCACTCTTCCTGGAGACGGCGATCGGGCTGGGGGTAGCTGCGCTGCTGCTGTTTATTGTCCCTCCGGTGATGGTCGCGCTGGGGCAGGGGGTGCGAATTAACCAGTTAGGCCGATTTTTGGCCCTGGCGATCGCGGCGCTCGGCATTGATCTGATCTGGGGCTTTACGGGCTTACTCAGTCTGGGGCATGGCATCTTTTTTGCACTGGGGGGCTATGCCCTGGCCATGTATTTGCAATTGCAGCTTCCCCCTGGCCAGATTCCAGAATTCTTTACTCTCTATGGGGTGACTGAACTGCCGGCCTTCTGGCAACCGTTTTATTCCTTTCCGTTTACCCTAGTGGCGATCGTCCTGATTCCTGCCCTGGTGGCTGCTGTACTTGGCTACCTGGTGTTTCGGAATCGGATTCGCGGGGTCTATTTTTCAATTTTGACCCAGGCCGCATTGATCGTCTTTTTCAACTTCTTCAACGGTCAACAAAAACTGATCAATGGTACCAATGGTCTGAAAACCGACACTTCAACGATTTTCGGCATCCAGGTCAGTGATCCCAGGGTGCAAACGACCTTTTATGTCCTGAGCATTCTGTTTCTGGTGGGCGGCTACTTCCTCTGTCGCTGGCTCACCAGTGGCCGGCTCGGACGAGTGCTGGTGGCCATTCGGGATGATGAAACGCGGGTGAGGTTTTCCGGTTACAACCCCACAGGCTATAAAGTCTTTGTCTTTGCCATCTCCGCCGCCTTAGCCGGAATTGCCGGAGCGCTCTACACTGTCCAATCTGGGATCATCACCCCTAAAGCAATGGACGTAGCCTTTTCGATCGAAATGGTGATCTGGGTGGCATTAGGCGGACGGGCAACCCTGATTGGAGCCATTCTTGGAACCCTGATTGTCAACTTTGCCAGAACCTTATTGAGTGAACAATTCCCGGCCTTTTGGCTCTTCTTTCAGGGGGCGCTCTTCCTGGTGGTGGTAACGGTACTGCCGATGGGAATTTTGGGCTGGTTCCGAGGAGATGGCATGAATTTGCTGCGATCGCTCACGGGTCGCCGGAAGCGCGTTGCAACCTATCCAAGTCTTGAAGAGGATCCAGAAGTGCAATATGAGCGAGAAACTCTTGGCGATCGAGAATCTGACCGTTAGTTTTGATGGCTTCAAAGCGATCAACAATCTCACCTTCAATATGGATGAGGGCGAATTGCGAGTGGTGATTGGCCCCAATGGAGCCGGAAAAACCACATTTATGGACGTGATTACGGGCAAAACCAAGCCAACTGCAGGCGAGGTCTACTTCAAGGGAAAAACCTGCGACCCTACTCTGAGCATGAGATTGCTCGTATGGGTATTGGCCGCAAATTTCAGACTCCCCGGGTGTACCAAAAACTGACTCCCCGCGAGAATCTGGAACTCTCCTGCAGCCGCAAAAAAATGTGTTCGATTCCCTATTGCGGCAGGCATCTACCGCAGAGCGACGCACCGTGGCTGGGTTGCTGGAAACCATTGGTTTAGCCCTGAAAGCCGACATTCCCGCTGAACTGCTGTCTCACGGTGAAAAACAGCGGTTGGAAATTGGAATGCTCGTCGCCCAATCTCCTGACCTGTTGCTGGTAGACGAACCCGTTGCCGGACTCACCGACGAAGAAACCGAAAAAGTCGGCGATCTCCTGTTAGCCCTTGCAGAAAGCCATGCCATCATCGTCATCGAACACGACATGGAATTCGTCCGCCAAATCGCCCACACCGTCACCGTCCTTCATCAAGGCTCCGTCCTCTGCGAAGGCAACATGGATGAAGTTCAGAACGATCCCCGCGTAATCGAGGTCTATCTGGGACGGGAAGAAGCCGATCACCAGGCAGCTTAGCAAGTTTTGAGTTCTAAGTTTTAAGCGTTGAGTGATGCGATTTTGGATTGAAACAGCCTAACTAACATCAACCTTCAATCATTAAGCGGATCTATCTCTGCAATTGTCATCACTCGAAAAAAATTCTCGTAACTGCTAATCCAAAATCCAAAATCCTATGAGTCAAACCAACGGAGCTAGTGCCTTAGATCGTCCAGAACCCTCTGCTCATCCCATGCTAGAGATCAATGATTTGAATGTGTATTACGGGGAGAGCCACATTCTGCGGGATGTGGAAATGGGGGTGGCTTCAGGTAAGATGGTGTGCCTGATTGGACGCAATGGCGTAGGCAAAACCACGCTCCTGAAAACCATCATGGGCCTGCTGAGTCCTCGCAGTGGTGATATTCAAGTGGCCGGCAAATCGATTACTCACCTATCGCCCGATCGCCGTGCCAAATTGGGAATTGGCTATGTGCCACAAGGCCGGGAGGTGATTCCGCGTTTGAGTGTGAAGGAAAATCTGCTGCTGGGATTGGAAGCCCGACCGGGAGGGATTGCCAAACATAAGGAAATTTCCGATATGGTGTTTGAGCTATTTCCTGTGCTGAAAACCGTGCTGCACCGGATGGGGGGCGATTTGAGTGGTGGACAACAGCAGCAGCTAGCGATCGCCCGTGCCCTCATGGGGCAACCTCGCCTGCTGGTCTTGGATGAACCCACCGAAGGCATTCAACCCTCGATCATTCTGGAGATTGAAGCTGCCGTGAAACGCATTGTCCGAGAAACTAGCATTTCTGTGCTGCTAGTTGAACAACACCTGCACTTTGTCCGTCAGGCGGACTGGTACTACGCCATGCAAAAAGGTGGTATTGTCGCTCAAGGCCCCACCAGTGAACTCAGTAACGAAGTGATCCAGCGTTTTCTGGCAGTGTAGTTTTCTAGCAATTAACCTCACTCCCATTACCGACACAGTTGACGTTGCAAGAGTTGCAAGATAGCGGTCGCCACCACAATACTGGCGGTTAATCCCAACCAGAAGCCGTGAGCAATCCACGGAGCCTGATCCATCACCCAGCCGCCCAGAGGAGGGCCGATAAAATAACCGATCGCCCAGCATTGAGAGTTTACCCCCAGATACACCCCTCGGAGAGATTCAGGAGCTAGATCCACGACGAGGGAGGAAGCCGATGGCATGTAGGTCACAGTAGCCAAAGCCAAAATTCCCAGAGCAATGACGGCCCAGACCAGGGGAAATACAGGAGCAACACCAGTGAGCCAGATAAAGACAAACCCCAATCCCCATAGCAATGCCGACAGCATCAAGGCGCGGGTATGAGTGAGTCGATTTAAGGCGCGGGCAACGGGTAACTGAGTCAGGACACAGGCAACCAGATGCCAGGTCAAAATGGCACTTAGCGTCAGGGTGGAAAAGCCTTTGCCAGAAGGCGGGACGGAGACAAAATTAGTGAAATAGAGCGGCATTGTGCTGTTGATTTGCACAATGTAGGTGGTGAATAGGATATTGACAACACAATAGGTCAACAGGAGGCGATCGCGCAGAGCCACACCCCATCCCTGCATACCCCGATGCTGCCCTTGCGACCGATAGACTTCCGTGATCGCCCAGAAGACGACCAGAACTAGAACCAGAAAGGAAATCCCATCAATGACGAATAGCGATCGATAGGCATGAGTAGTGCCCAGCAGGACTCCACCCAGGACGACACCAATGCCTAATCCCAAGCCATCACAAAGCCGATTCAGGGCAAAGGCTTCATTGCGAGTTTCGGGACTCGATAAGTCAGCGACCAGGGCTTCTGCAGAAGGCCAGTACAGCCCTATCCCCAATCCCATCAATAAATTACCCAGAATGAAAACAGGAAAGGTTTGCGTAGCGGCCAGCACAAATGACGCGATCGCCGATACCAGACCCGATAGCAGTAATGTGCTTTTTCGTCCAACGCTGCCATCTGAGAGAGAACCCCCCAAAAAGCGACCGATGACCCCTGAAATAGACTGACTACCCAAACCAATGCCAACAGCAGTGGCAGACATTCCCACATGATTGACAAAAAAAATCGGCGCATAAAACAGGGTGAATCCAGAGCCGACTTGAGAGAGTAACCGACCGATCGCCAGAATCCAGATTTGGTGATTCAATTGTGGCAACCAGGCAGCGAAAGATTTGCGGAAAAAACTCATGACGAGAAAGGGGTAATATCCTCTTGAAGTAGGCCAGATATGATGATCTAAGAGGGCGTTTGACAAGTCATTTGTTGTAATGAAGGGTACCTGTTGATCTCCCTTAGTCCCCCTTAAAAGGGGGAAACTGGTCTCAAAGTCCCCTTTTTTAAGGGGGATTTAGGGGGATCTAAACCGTTTCGTTACCAGCAAGAGAACTTCTCAAACATCCTCTAAGCCTTTACAAGCCCAAAACTAAAGTTTCTTTTGTAGGAAACTCCGATTGTCCATCTAGACGTGATTTAGCATGTGTTTTCACCGACTGCGATGATCCCATTTCTGCTAATAACAGACCTTGATAATACGCTAGTGGGGGATGATGCTGCACTAGCTGAGTTGAACCACCAACTGGATTACCATCGAAAGGAGTACGGTTCCCAACTTGTCTATTCCACCGGACGGTCAGTGACCCTATATCACCGATTGACTACTGAGCAGCCTTTACTAGAACCAGATGCACTGATTCTCTCCGTCGGCACCGAAGTTTATTTGCAGGGCAGTGATATTCCCAATGCGGAATGGGCCGATCGCCTCTCTCAGAATTGGGATCGAGAGTTAGTCGTAGCGACGGCGGCGCATTTTGCCGACCTCACCTCTCAGCCTGACAGTGAACAGCGCCCTTTTAAAGTCAGCTATTTTTTAACAGAAGCAGTGGCTGGCGAGGTAATTCCCCAACTGGAAGTTTTGCTAAAGGACCAAGGATTGGACGTGCAACTCATTTACAGTGGTGGTCTGGACTTAGACATCCTGCCTCGGCAGGCTAACAAAGGTCAGGCTATGACCTTTCTGCGAGAGACTTTAGGCATCAGTCCCAGCCAAACGATTGCCTGTGGTGACTCCGGCAATGACCTGGCCATGTTTGCCGATCGTCCAGAACGTGGAATTATTGTTGGCAATGCCATGCCGGAATTACTGGAATGGCACTATGCCAATCCAAATGGCGATCGCTACCTGGCTCAAGCCCACTGTGCGGGAGGAATTTTGGAAGGACTGCAGCACTTTGGTTTTTTGGCAGTCTGAAGGAATTAAACCTTGTCTAAGTCCAGAACCATAGTTTCTCTGATAGAAAA
>NZ_JBRAGO010000088.1:0-18698 GCF_052746595.1 Leptodesmis sp. | reverse complement strand
TGCTTATCTCAATAATCAGTTATGAATCTTCTCTCTAGAAGGTGACACGCACCCTGCGGCTAGTCTGGTACTTCATCATAAAACTGCTTTGTATCAATCTGAGGAAAAGCCGTAGGTTGTGTTGTCGATCGATTTGATGGTTGTGCCTGCCCCTGCGTGCACGCACCTAAACCGATCGCCAGAGCCAAACTAACACTTCCTAACCATAGAACTGACGACCTATGCCAAAAATCGCCACTCATACAAAAAATCCCATCCGCAAATCATTCTCGAATTAAAAAGAAACAAGATTGATACTTTTGGCCCATCCCAAAGCTCCAATCTCCCGTAAAAGGCCGTACACCAGCCACTTCAGCGCTCTGCTTTAACTCTGTCTGAGTCAATTCTTTCACGCCCAACTTTGAAGCATCCCAGTTCTTGCTGCTGATGGCTTTCACCAAAACTTGATACCCGCCAGGCTCCAGCTTGTAGGTCTTCACTGGACCCTTCTTGGGACAACTGGAAGGTGCTGTCGCTTTGGTATAGTCCTTGCAGTCCTTGCAAGCAGGGATCTCCTCGACCTGTGAAGTTGGGCCAGCGAATGCAATCCGTAAAGCATGGGGTGAATCATTCCGAATGACAACCTGTGTGGAACCATCGCTTGTGCTGGTCGTGGCGATGGGAGCAGGGATTTCACCCGTTGGATTACGTTTCGCATCCTGAATTAACGCCATCGCATGATCGCGTTTGACACTATTCAAATACGGGTGGTTAGGAAAGTTATCTAGAAATATCTCAAATAATGCAATTCCACCCGGTAGGTCTTTACTGGCAACTAAAAAGTTACCGCAAGCATGGTACAGGCGCGGCAGGGACTCTTCACTCTGTGGCAAAATGCCCGAGGATTCGAGTTTCATCGCTAGTGAGATGTATGGGTTTTCAGTCGTTTTTTGGATTTGCTGACAAACCTCCATACTCAACCAATCTGTAATACGGTCTGGTTTCAAATGGGCGTTGAATTGCTGCTTTAGTCCTGAATCTAAAGGATTCCCAAGGCTAGCTTCCTTCCGTGTCGAGCTAAATGCATTAGACGGATGAGCTTTAAGAAACTGCATGGCTTTGGCCAATGCCTCAGATGGCTTTTGCGTCGCAGGGTCGATCGCTTGATAATCACGACATTGCCGCCGCACTTTTTCCACTTCGGGATTCCCATCGAATGACTTAAAGCCTGCGATCGCCTGATTACAGCCCCCCGCTTCGTAGGCTTGTACTGCTGCTTCAAACTGCCGCGATCGTAACCATTGTTGTAACCCCCAAATACCAATCGCCCCCCAGCTAACAGTACGATTAGCAGTTTCCCAGACGGGCGACGCTGCAAAATTCGCTGCAATGCTTGGCGTTTTGAAGAAGATGTTTGCATGTTCAAAGCCTCCACTCAAGAAAGTCGCTCTCTCAATATTCATGCTGGATTAGTCGGATTTACGTGACTGACCATCAGCAAAAATTCCGCCAACGACGGGGCCGAATTTGGCGCAGTCAAACTGGACGCAGTTGATATTTCGTGGCGCGCGATCGCAGCGGCATACTCGGTGAGCAAATCATCGAAGTAGCGGATATGGCGGTCGATTCCCTGCGCGATCGCCTGCTTGAGACTGGCCATTTGGGCCTCGTTCTGGATGGCGTGCACAATCCCTGGGCGGATGTAGTCCAGGAAATGCGCTATCTCCAATTCCGCATGGAGGGCCAGCCAAGTGGGATGCGGCAGTCCGTGCACATCAAAATAGTCACGCAAAATTCTTTGATTGCGAATTGATACGCATAATTCACGCCCACTGAGGCTCGCCAGTGCAGGATAAAAGTTTTCTGCCCCATAGCCAAAATCATCTACGAATGATCGCTCATAGGTCATCGTCGCAATACTACGCTGACTTTGCTGAATCGCGGTATCATCAAGGCCCAAGTCATGTAGAAATTCTAAAAACATTTCGTTATGGCCGTCTTGCAAGTCCGTGAAGGTATGATCAGCCAGCGCCAGAATTGCTTTTTTTGGTCGGGATCATTGCAGCTATCGGCTTTAATGATGCACAGACCAAACCACTGGTGTAATCGATCTCGCCAATGGTGATATTGCAGAAACGTATATTGCAGCAGTTGCAGTGGGATGGTCTGATTCTTTAATAACGTGAAGAAATGACTACGATCGAGTGCTTGGTGACATTGATGAATGGTCTCTGTACAAACGGTCTCGATTTGGGCGTTGATGGCTGGGGATAGATCCGTCGATCGGGATAAGCGACTCGATGTATTGCTAACAGCATTAGATGACATTAAAAGCTCCTAGGGGGTATGAGGCTGAAATGCAAGGATATGGTGTACTTGTAGGGATTAGCCATACTCTACGGAATAGTTTAACTATAGTAAAATAGCGTCAACGATATAGATGGTCGTATGAGTTTTCAACCGCCATTACGCGAATTGCGTGATCTGGAACTGCGCCAGATTCTCTATTTCATGGAAGTTGTCCGATCGGGGAATAATGTTAGTGAAGCGGCCCGTCGCTTAAATTTGAGTCAGCCTCCGGTCACGCAGCGGATTCAATCCCTCGAAAAATTCTTGAGCACCGACCAAAAGGACAATGTAAAGTTGTTCGATCGCAGCAACCAACCTATGGAACTCACGGAAGCAGGCAAGGTTTTTTGCCGCCGAAATCCAGCAGGCGTTGTTCCATATTGAGCAAGCAATTATGCTAGCGCGCCAAGCCAGACAGGGATTATTGGGGCAGGTGACGATCGGCTTAAACAATGCGGTCACAAATAGCGGACTATCGGATGTAATCAAAACATTTCAACAAAAATTTCCCAACGTTCAACTCATCCTGCGCGAGGTACCGCCAGAAGATGAAGTCTCGATGCTGAAACAACGCCAGCTTGACCTGATTTTTCTGCGCTCCCCCAGCTTTGAACAGTTGGACCCAAGCATTTTATGTTGTAAACAAGTTTTGCAGGAGTATTTTGTTGCGGCTTTACCGACAGGACATCCCTTAGCTGCGCAGTCAAAAATCGCGTTATCGGCACTACAAAACGAGGCTTTCATTCTGCCGCCGATCGAGATTTTGCCATTCTATGAACGGGTAATTAAACTCTGTCAAGCAACCGGATTTGAACCGCACATCGTGCAAAATATTACGGTAACAGGCGCGATTACCCTGCTGAATCTAGTCGCAGCGGGAACGGGCATTTCCATTTTGCCAAATCATGTCCAAACACTAAAACGCGACGGTGTGATTTATCGGCCCATCGTCGATGCAACGGCATTAGAACGCCAAATTGCGGCGGTTTGGCGCAAGCATGACGACTCAATTGTTGTCCAGAATTTCCTCCAGGTTTTGCGAGAGTCGCCCCTCGGCGACGGATGGTAGCTCAGTCCAATCGCTGAAACAGCCAGTCTGCTTTGATACCAAATCAAATTTTAATTGCGACACATGGTGATCCCCCTAAATCCCCCTTCAAAAGGGGGACTTGAAAGACTTCCCCCCTTTTGTTGGCAAAGCCTCTCCGTAGGAGTTAGGGGGGCTAGGGGGGATCTAATCTGTTGCATCTATTTTTGAATTTGGGATGAGAGTGATATAGCCGTTGTCCCCGAAAGATTATATTTTTGTCATCTTAATGAGTTTAGATGTAACTTCATCATAAATTTTTCGATCACGGCAATATCAGCAATCCCATTAGCGAAATTACATCTCGTATGCCTTTTTTATCGCGCAATGTAACTGTAAATCAACACAACTATCGCTACCAGGTGTATATACCCGATCGACCGCCAGCGGGAGCTTGGCCAGTCATCTTAGCCCTCCATGGGGGTGGCGAACGGGGAACCGATGGTAAGCGGCAAGTACTTGTCGGGCTGGGAAACACATTGCAACAATATGCCGATCGCTACCCCGCAATTATCGTCTTCCCCCAAGTACCGGAAGGCGCAACTTGGCAAGACTTAGGGGCTGAAATCGCGATCGCGGCACTTGAGCAAACGATCGCCGAGTTCACGGTGGATTTATCGCGGATTTATTTGACCGGCCTATCGATGGGGGCAATGGCGTCTGGTACTTGGCCTATCACCATCCCGATCGCTTTGCCGCCTTAGTGGTGATTTGCGGTTGGGTGAGCGCACGCCAGGGCCGCCGGGGCATTGGATTCCCTGCGATCGGCACCTCCACCGCCGTGGCCGAGCGGCTTCAACATCTGCCGATTTGGCTATTTCATAGCGCCGATGATCCCGTTGTTGCCGTCACCGAGTCGCGACAGATGTTCACCGCCCTCCAGCAAGTTGGCGCGATCGTCAAATATACCGAGTTTTCCGACTTGGGCCATCGTGCTTGGGAGCGGGCCTACGCGATCGCGCATCTCCCCATCTGGTTATTGCAGCAACATCAACATTTATCGGCATCTGTTGCGGAAGGAGTAGGTTAAAAAGAAGGAGTTCTTGAAAGGAGGCAACTATGCATGGAGTGATGAAGTTACTGTTTATTCGTCATGCTCAATCGATTGGCAATCAAGAAAAACGAATGCAGGGACATGGAGAATTTGAATTATCGGCACTGGGAAAGCAGCAGGCAGAAAAATTAGCCAGTCGATTGTTAGCAGAAGCCTGGTGGCCATCCCATGTCTACAGCAGTCCCTTAAAGCGAGCGGCTCAAACGACCCAAATCCTGATTGATCGCTTTCTGGCGGCACCCCTTCCTGCTGCAGTCAGCGATTTAATTGATGCCACCGTGACCGTCCCAGCAGAGGTTTTGCAGGAAGGACGGCACCACTCCATTGCAGTGCAATTTGCGGACGAGCTCAAGGAATTTCAGAATGGCATTTTTCAAGGGTTGACTTGGGCGGAGGCCGTTCAGCGCTATCCCGATTTGTGTCAGGCTCTGGAGGCTACCCCGGATTGGATTCCCATTCCTGGCGCAGAAACCCTGCAGGAAGCTCGATCGCGAGCCAGACAGTTCATCCAAATGCTTCTGGAACGTCATCGCAACGGCGATCACATCTGGATCGTCAGCCATAGCTGGATCATGCAGCATTTGATTGCAGAGTTGTTGGGCTGCGATCGCTCCTGGCGCTTAAGAGCCGGCAACACAGCCTTGTTTGAATTTTGGATTGACCGCGCCCGCTGGCATAACTCTGAACAAAACCGCTTTAACACCGACCTTTGGCAAGTCCGCCGCTTTAACGATGTGCACCACCTTAGTAGCGAAGCAGAGTAGGGGTTGAGATTTGTGTAGCTGACGGCTCATAATAAATTTTGACAACAGTGCAGTCTGGGAGACAGATTTTCTGCTATAAGTTCCAGTCTGTAGGATTGATGAACATGCAGTCTAGTTGAGGTTAGTAGTTCCTGCCAGATTAAGACATGATCAACGATGCCAATAACATTGTTAAACAGGCAAAGCAAGGCAGTGTCGCTGCTATCATTCAGGTATTGAATGAAAAGCTAGCTGACTCGGGAGTTAGAACCCGAGCGATCTTTGCGGATGGAGTGCTGCAATTGCTATGTGAAGGAGCGACTCTAGAGCAACTAGAGCAGATTCCTTTAGTTGAGCGGATTCGCCAGATCCTGGAAGCGATCGCTCCTCGCAACATTCGTCGGGTGAAAATTAATAGTCGGATTGTCCGTGAACAACAATTACTTTGGATAGAAGAAATTAACCGAGATCCAGAACACCAGCTTCTCTGGTCAGAAGAAATTGTGCTGAAAAAACCAGGCTTCTTTAAGCAGTTGAGCGAAGACTGGTCTGCCCGCAGTTCTGAGGTATCTACCAGCAAATCCGCACCACCACATCCCCGCAAACAACGAGAGCAACGTCAGTTTTGGCGAGGGCTAATTGGCGGGGCGATCGCAAGCTGTTTACTACTGGCTGGCGGCTGGTGGTTGTATAACCAATATGGCTCCTCTGAGATAGCGGCCCAGAAACAGGAAAATTCTGCTCCCAAACAAACTGGAGCACCCTCCTCTACAACCTCCGCCACTGTTGCTGATCCTTTTGCAGAAGCGGTTCGTTTGGCTGAACGCACATCTGCCTCCGGGCGATCAGCAAAATCCTCAGCCGATTGGTTAGGGTTAGCCTCTCAATGGCAGCAAGCATCTGACTTAATGGCGGCTGTCCCCGCTTCAGATGTCCGTTACAAAACCGCTCAGAGTCGGGTGATAGATTATCGGAGAAACAGCGAGATTTCCCTGGCCAAGGCTAAAAAAGTTCAGGCGGCTCCTTCCCCAAAGGCTGCTCTCACTCAACCAGCGTCACAATAATTGCCGCGTCCTGTGCTAAGACAGGAAAGATGAATAGGAACAGGGTTTTATGCGGGAAGTTCTTGGAAACGCGCTGGAAGTATTTAGCTGGCATAGCGGCTGGATTATCTGGAATTTATTTTTGGCGTTTATTCCGCTGGCGCTCAGTTTTTGGCTTTATCGCCGTAGAACTAAGGTGCGATCGCTCCTCTGGTGGGTAGCATTTGCAGTGTTTCTCGCGTTCTTACCCAATGCGCCTTATTTGTTGACCGATATCATTCACCTGATTCGTGCGACTCGCATGGGATATTCAGTGTGGCTTATTGTCTTGACTTTTATTCCTTTACATTTATTTGCAATCCTGGCTGGATTTCAAGCCTATGTCATCTCCGTGATGAATCAGAGTAGCTACTTAAAACGTATTGGGACGGACAAGTTTGTCGTCTGGTCTGAACTGATTACCCATGCCCTGTGTGCGATCGGAGTGTACATGGGTCGCTTCCTCCGCTTTAATAGTTGGGATCTGGCCACCGATCCTGGAAATGTGCTACTGGTGACGCTAGACGATATCACCGCTAAAAAACCACTGCTGGTGATTTTCATCTCGTTTATTGGTCTGACTGTTCTCTACTGGCTCACGAAACAAGTCAACCTGGGATTACTGCTGCGTTTCCGGGAAATGCGAGCCAAAGGAGAGTGGTTTGAGTAGAGACGTTTTGCCAAACACTTTTACCCACACCATTACTCAATGCTGACTCCGCGAACGGTTTGAGATCGTCCCCGACGGCTGACTGGAGCCTGTTGAATTTCCCGTTCTCGTACCCGGTGCGATTGAAAGTAGTTCTGCCACAGTTCAGGCGCATCGAGGGTTTCACCTCCGTGTTGCGTCAGGCGTTTACGGACTTTGCAAAGCACGGGAGTATTGACACAGGCTCCAGCAATAATGATCTGACCTTTGGTAAGGGCAGGCAGTTCCTTGAGCAAATCTCGCCCTGCTGCTTCTACTCCATACTTGAGGCTTTCCTGATCCACGGGATTAACAATCCGCATAATGAACTGACTCATGCATTGGGATAGCACATCGGAATCGAGTTTGCCAGGACGCTGGGTAATCAGGCCAACTCCCAAACCAAATTTACGACCCTCACTCAGGATCGTGCGAATTACGGCTTTACAGCGAGAGGGTTCATGGGCTGGGGCAAAGCGATGAGCTTCTTCCAGCAGAATAAAAATTGGGTAAGGGAGATAATTTTCATCATCGGGGCCAATGCGATCCTTTTGCGTATCCATACGGGCATTGTTGGCCTGTCGCAAAACGGCAGCACAGATGACTTGCTGTTCTTCCTGGCTGATTTCGTTCATCTGTAAGACGGTCACCTGTCCCGGTTCAAACAGATCTTTAGGAGAAAGATGGTTGAATGGGTGGAAGTAAGGCGATCGCTGCAACCGTTCCAGTTTCCATTCCAGGGCCCGAGCCGACGACCCCGCTTTTTCGTTGCCTTCCTCATCCGTCTGGGTATCCGCTTCATAAACCGCTGCAATTAGGTCTTGCACATCCCAGCGGTAATCGCCACGGTGAGGCTTTCTGAGCAGACCGTAAGCTTTGTTGAGAATCGATTGCTGGCGATCGCTCATCTCTGGCAGCAGGATGAGGATATCGGCATAATCCAGCGACGAAATGCGAATGTGGATGTCTTCTGGGGTGAGTACCTTCACCGTTGGCGAATATCCATCGTCAGCTTGAAACACGGGATGGCCCTGCATTTCTGTTAAGGTGCTATATTCTCCGTGCGGATCGAAAATTAGGACGGCAGCCCGGTTATAAGGCAACAACAGTTCTTCCACCAGCACTCCCGCCGTGTAGGATTTCCCGGAACCCGTCCCTGCCAGGATGGCCATGTGAGTACTCACCAGTTCCTTCACATCCAGCGCGATTGGAACGGTTTCTCCTGCCCGTAACAGCAAGGTTCCAATATGAGCCGACCCTACCGTTCCCGGTTGCTTTTTATTCAAGACTTGCTGCAGTCTGGCATCGTCAGCCAGATACACCCTGGCTCCCGGATCAGGTGTTTTGCGGGGATTCATGAACCCCAAAGTCGAGTCAAAGTAGCCGATCACATCTACAGTCACTTCATAAATTTCCGGCTTTTCGTCGGTGAACCCAATCAGGGCTGCAATCGTCTCCGGGCTGACTTCCGTATCGGCAAAGATGCGATCAGGCAGATGATCAATCAAACAACGAGCCGAAATTTTGCCTAAAATTTGCCAGCTGTTCCCCGTGCGCTGGTCGTCTTCCTGGACTTCGTAATAGACAAATTCCCCAATCTTGACATAGCGATTATCTGCGGTGATGAACACATACTGATTGCCATTCTCTCCTGGCCCCTTGACCGTTCCAATCACGGTTTTTGTCACGGCTGGAGAAACCGGGGCAGGATTACGAGCAGCAGCAGACGTGGTATTCAACGGTGTCTTCCTGTAAGTGAATGGGGCAAGAGGATTTGGGATTTCAGATTTTGGATTATTGAGGGTTATACCACGAGAAACTGCCAACGGGGCAACTCGATTGCTGAAGTTTTACGCTAAAAAACTTTTTGCAATCCAAAATCCAAAATGGCATCAGACAAGGATCTTATCTTAATCGTTATAGCGGGTTTTGTTGCCAGAGTTGAGCAATTGTACTACAGGAGATTCAAAAATTAAAGTTCAACAATCACTGGTACGTGGTCGCTGGGTTGTTCCAGCGATCGCGGTGCTTTATCAATGGTGCAGGCGATCGCTTTCATGTACAGGTCAGGGGTCAGATAAATGTGGTCAATTCGCCACCCAGCATTGCGCCGAAAGGAGCCAGCCCGGTAGTCCCACCAGCTAAAATGCCCCCCCTCCGCTGTGAATTTACGAAATGCATCGGCAAAACCTAAATTGAGGATCACCCGCAAGGCTTCCCGTTCCGCATCCGTGGCCATCACCTGCTTTTCCCGCCCGGTTGGATCATGGATGTCAATATCTTCCAGGGCAATGTTGAAATCTCCACACACCAGCACATGATTCGGTTCCTGTAACAGTACCTGCAGATACTCATGCAACACATCCAGCCATTTCAGCTTGTACTGATATTTATCACTCCCCACCGACGCGCCATTGGGAACATACAAATTCACGATCCGCAGATCGTCGATAATGCCTGTAATCACCCGCTTTTGCTCATCAAACTCAGCAAATTGATCTCCCAATAAAGGCGAAAATCCCCGGTTCACATCACTTAAAGGCTCACGGCTCAAGATCGCCACCCCGTTATAGCTGGGCTGTCCAAAAGTTACTACTTGGTAGCCCATATCGGTCAACGGTTCTTTGGGAAATTTCTCATCAACAACCTTGGTTTCCTGTAAGCACAGCACGTCCACAGGGTGCTCAGTCAACCAGTTCACCACATGGTTGAGGCGTGTACGGATAGAGTTGACATTCCAGGTCGCGATTTTCATGGGCCGGGGATTGGGGAGATAAAAAAGGTAGATTGTGAAGGATAAAGGGTAGATGATAAACGAACAGTAGAGGGTGTTGGATAAATGTTCAGGTTAATTCTCAAGCTATTTACCACAAACCACGGCTCACTTCTACTAACCACAAACCAGTGTCCACGCTTTCCCATTCCCAATTTCTAATTCCTAACCCCCAATCCCTACTCCCAATCAATGAATGGTTTCCTGAATCTCAACAAGCCCAAGAATTTTACGTCTCACGATTGTGTGGCGAAGCTACGACGGATACTCAAAATGAAGCGGGTGGGCCATGCGGGGACGCTGGATCCGGCAGCAACCGGGGTGTTGCCGATCGCCCTTGGTCAGGCCACCCGCCTATTGCAATTTCTGCCCCAGGATAAAACGTATCGGGCCACCATTCGATTGGGAGTTTGTACCGCTACGGACGATCTGGAGGGAGCAGTCTTGCTGCAACAACCAGCCGCCCATCTGGATCTGGAAACCGTCAGAACGACTCTGCAAGCGTTCCAGGGTACGATTCAGCAGATCCCTCCCAACTACAGCGCGATTCAGGTGCAGGGACAGCGGTTGTATGATCTGGCGCGTCAAGGCAAGGAGATTCAGGTACAGGCGCGGGAAGTGGAAATCTATTCGATTCAGATCCTGGAGTGGCGATCAGGTGAATTCCCTGAAATTGATGTGGAAATTGCCTGTGGGCCAGGGACGTACATCCGGGCGATCGCTCGAGATTTGGGACAAATTCTGCGAACGGGTGGCACCCTGGCCTCATTGCTGCGAACGGCCAGCAGTGGCTTCTGTCTAGAGGATAGCCTGACCCTGGCAGAGGTGGAGCAACAGTCTCAGCAGGGCACATTCCAGCCGATTGCTCCCGAAGTGGCATTGCGACATTTAGGATCGCTCAACTTACCCCCCCCCTTAGCCTGTCGGTGGCTGCAGGGACAGCGAATTGATTTAGGCAAGGATCTGCCGGAGTGGGTGCCAACGATCGAGAAGTTGCTCCGTGTGCACCAGGAAGACGGTAGTTTTTTGGGAATTGGTCAGGCTGCCAAAACAGAAACAGCAACCGTGATTCTCCGTCCCCAGGTGGTTCTCCAATCCTCCTAATCGTCATACCGCATCAGCTTGCGGTAAAACGTTTGAGAGAAGTCAGCTAAACGGGCACGCTTGAAGTTCAAAATCACCTCAATCAGAAAATCAACAAACTCAAAATTGGCCATTATCAGTTCATAGCTCATTTCAGCATTGCCATCAAACTGAACTCGGCAACGGGTCAGGTCAGCGGGAAGGGTGGAGACATTCCAGGTGGCAATGAAGGGAATACTCTCGCCTCCTTCAATTTTCCGCTCCCCTTCAAACGCCCCTTTTTGATACAAGCTAATGGCATAGGGAAGAATATTGCGCTTACCTTGCTGAGGGTAGTAGGGCAGGTAAACTCCGACCTGTTGGTTAGGAGCGGGCTGAAGTTTGTCAATTGACATACTGAATCTTCCTGATGATCGTCCTGAATGTTTTGGCTAGAGAAATGTATGGGTATCAGTGAGGATGGCTGTGCAGTCTGGAAAAACTCCTACTGCCAATCTATGGCATTTTAGACGCTTTCAATCCCTCTCTGGCCAACTCGGTACTATTAGGAATCGGGTTTCTAGTCAGAGTCACAACAAAGCCACGCTATCTAACAGAACAAGCCTGGTTTTTGTACCGATGCCTTAGTATTCCCCAGGGCAGGAAGATCCGAAATCACAAGCCGTAAAATTCATCAGACAACTTGACCCATGAAGAAACTCTATAAAAGCTACTGGAGAAGTTCGATGATTACTCCTGCCCAGTTAAGTTTCTCAACGAATTCTTACAAGCGTCTTAAAGGCTGCCTTGTAAGGCTCAGGCAAATTTCTCTGAGAAAAGGATCCACAGAACCTCTGAGAAAGGTGCTTGTGTTACATCCCCCTAAGAATTATTGTGGATTTCAAAGAAGTTGATCAAAGTTGGGATCTTATGGCACCTCTGGTTGCGAATTACTACCTGACCTACCGCTGCAATGCCCGGTGTCACTTCTGCGACATTTGGGCACTGGAACCCAAACAGGAAGCTGATTTCAAGGCGATCCAGCGAAATCTGCGAGATTTGCGGCGGCTGGGTGTGAAGTATGTGGATTTCACGGGCGGAGAGCCGTTACTGCGAACTGATGTGGCCGAAATCTACCAAGAGGCTAAGCGGCAGGGGTTCGTAACCAGTATGACAACCAATACCATCCTTTACCCCAAGCGGGCAAAGGAAATGCGAGGGTTGGTGGACTTCCTGAATTTTTCTCTGGATGGGCCAGACGCGGAGAGCCACAACCAATCGAGAGGTGTACAGATCTTCGATACTCTGGTTGAGTCGGTGAAAATTGCTCACTCTCTCGGTGAATACCCGGTACTCAACCACACCGTAACTGCCCAGAATTATCATCGAATTCCCGAAGTCGCTGAGTTGGGACAGCGATTAGATGCACGAGTTTGGTTAAATCCAGCTTTCACTGCCCACAATAACTACAACTCCAAGAAGAATCCCACTCCAGATATGGTAGCGGCGATCGAATCTGCTGCCAGACAATACAGTAATATTGGCTACAATAAAGCTTCCCTGGCTTTTATTGTAGCGGGCGGCAATAACACCCAAAATCCACGCTGCAAAGCTGTAGATGCGGTGATTGCAATTTCGCCCCATGATGAGTTGTTGTTACCCTGTTATCACTTTGCTCAAACTGGAGTTCCTATTAATGGTCGCTTGTATGAGTTGTACAAGCAGTCGGAGGAGGTAGAAAGCTACCGGCAGTCCCAGGGTAAACTGCCTGTTTGTGAGGGCTGTACCGTGTGGTGCTACCTGATTCCCAGCTTTTTCAAAGGTTTAGACAAGTACTGGTGGTTAAATCAAGTGACCTATGCAGGAGAGTTCCTGGCCCGAAAACGATTCCTTCAACGAACTGCAGCCTATCAGCGCTCTGCTAGCTGATCTGGCCCATCTGCCTGAGTCGGATGAAGACCCCGAACCGGAGTCCTATCGCACGGGCAACCGTCGGCGTAGGGCAGCCGTGGCTCTGGTCATTATTTGGAGTGGCACGATCGCGCTCCATCTGGCAACCTGGGGATCCTGGTTTGTGTTGGGGTTAACCACCCTGATGGGGATTCATGCCGTCAGGATTTTGTGTGCCCGTCCCCTTCCCCCTCCCAAGGCACTTGATGATGTCGAGCTAGAAACATTACCGTTTGTATCGCTGATGGTCGCGGCCAAAAATGAAGAAGCGGTGATTGGTCGGCTCGTTCCAGCGCTGTGTAGCCTAGATTATCCCAACAATCGCTACGAAGTCTGGATTATTGATGACAACAGTACTGATCGAACTCCCGCGTTGCTGCAACAATTTTCGCAGCAGTATCAAAATTTACGGGTATTTCACCGTCCCCCCAACTCTACAGGTGGAAAATCGGGTGCTTTAAATCAGGTACTGCCTTTAACCCAGGGTGAAATCATTGCCGTATTTGATGCTGATGCTCAGGTTGCTCCAGACTTGCTGCGTCGGGTTTTGCCCCTGTTTGAGCGTCCTAATTTGGGAGCCGTGCAAGTCCGGAAGCAGGTCGCCAATGTGTCCTCAAATGCCTGGATTCAGGGACAGATTGCTGAAATGGCGCTGGATTCCTATTTTCAGCAGCAGCGGATTGCGATCGGGGGGATTGGTGAACTACGAGGTAATGGGCAATTTGTCCGCCGCGCCGCACTAGATGATTGTGGCGGTTGGAATGAAAAAACCATCACTGATGACCTGGATCTGACAATTCGCCTGCATTTGCACAAGTGGGATATTGATTTTACGGTCATGCCGGCAGTCCGGGAAGAAGGGGTGACAAAAGCGATTGCCCTCTGGCATCAGCGCAACCGCTGGGCTGAAGGTGGCTACCAGCGGTATCTGGACTACTGGCAACTGATTCTGCGTAACCGCATGGGAACTGGCAAAACGATCGATCTGGTAATGTTCTGGATTACCCAATACTTTCTGCCAACCGCTGCCATTCCCGATACTCTGATGGCTATCATTCGCCATCGCCCAATGATGCTGATTCCGGTCACCAGTTTGTCCATTACGCTTTCCCTGATTGGAATGCTGATCGGTCAGCGGCGGATCCGGCGATCGCAGACCGCACTCAAGGGGTATTCCCCATCCGGAACTACTACCGCCGATGCAACCGAAATCAAACCGCAATTTGTGTTCTTCAGCTCCCTACTTCGAGCGTTCTATGGAACGCTATATATGCTTCACTGGTTTCCGGTAATGGCCAGTACCACCGCTCGAATGGCAGTTCGTCCTAATCGCCTGAAGTGGGTAAAAACGGTTCACTATGGTGCTGAGGAGAGTCCTTAGAAAGGAACATCATCGTCATCTTCTTCTTCAAGGCCGGAGGACGGACTGCTCCAGGATGCCGGAGAATCTGGTTCATCAGCATCAAGTTCGTCTGGTGCTGGCTCCAGGTTGAGCAAGTCTTTGTCAATACTGGTTGGCGGTTCTGTCCCATCTTCCAGATCAACGACCTGTCCTGCAAAAAAGTCGGCTAGTCGTTTTGATGCGCGGGTCACTTCATCTTCTTCCCAGGGAGAAGAAAAATCATTCAGGGGTTCGGGATCTGCAGAAGTTGTAGCAGTCTCAGGTGGTTTCGGCCCTGGAGGGGAAGTGCCCTGCTGGCCTACCACTGGCGGTTGAGGCAGATTGACTTGGGGAGGAGGTGAACCTGCCGGAGGTTGAGACTGAGGCTGTGATACAGGTGGGGTTCCTGAAGCAGGGGGTGCCCCAGGTGCAATTGATCGAGTACTGGGTTGCCCTTGAGTAGGCTCACTTGCCCGACTGCCCGGAGCGGCAACTTCTAAAGTGATATGCACTTTTCGCCCAAACACTTTTTGAAAGGCCGCTTCAATGTTCGGTAATTTTCCCTGAGCCATTTTAAATAGAGGCTGCGTACTCACTCCTAATCGCACCTGCTCGCCATCGAATCCTAGCAACTGGCATTGCTGCTTCACCATCACTTGAGTAGAAAAAGGCTGAATCGCACTAATAATGTTTTGCCAGGTTTGCTCCAGGTTTACGATCGCGGCAGCAACAGGCAGCTCTTCAACAACTTCATCTTGCCTTGGCTGAGTATTTGAAGTGATCTGCTTAGAAGTTTTTGCAGCGCCTTCCTGCCCAGGGAAAGGCTCAGCAGGAATAGAGGGAGCAACTTGAGAGGCGGGTGAGGAGGACGTAAAGGATGGGGAAACTGGGGGAGGTGAGGCAGGATAGGAGGGGGGAGTGCGGGGAATAGGGGAAGAGGGATGAGCAACGGCGGTGGGTTGGGGCGCGATCGCAGAAGGCAACAATCCCATCAGGGTGACTTCCAGCCAGAGACGGGGTTGGGTAGTGTGCTTCAGTTGAACTTCGGCGCTTCTAAGATGCTGTTGTCCGGCCAGAATTGTAGCCATGTTGAGGTGTTCTGCCAGGGTACACAGGTGTTGCCAGGTAGGAGGGGTGAGCGCTACGAGATCATTGCGATCACGGGCCGTTTTGGCAATCAGCAAATCTCGGTAGAAACTGGCCAGGTTTTGCAGCACAATCAGAGGTTCGCGGCCCCGATCCATCAAACGACGAGTATGATCCAGAACAGCTTCGGGATTGTTCTGGGCGATCGCCTCCAGCAATCCCAACAAATCCCGTTCAGGCACAGAGCCAACCAGATCCCAGAC
The DNA here is from genome assembly GCF_052746595.1 of Leptodesmis sp. Classification (NCBI taxonomy): domain Bacteria; kingdom Bacillati; phylum Cyanobacteriota; class Cyanophyceae; order Leptolyngbyales; family Leptolyngbyaceae; genus Leptodesmis; species Leptodesmis sp. The sequence continues at coordinate 3,201 of NZ_JBRAGO010000088.1, read as the reverse complement.
CTGTTCAACATCAATTTGCGTGGGCAGGAGGCTGAGTTGGTCGAGCAAACTTTCTGCGTCTCGTAATCCCCCCTGAGCAATTTGAGCCACCAGCGTAATGGCTTCCTCTTTGATGGCAATCCCTTCTAAATCAGCAATCTTCTGCAAATGCCGCACCATCGCATCCAGGGGAATACGGCGATAATCAAAGCGCTGACAGCGAGAAATGATAGTAGGTAGTACTCGCTGGGGATCCGTGGTAGCCAGGACGAAAACGACCCGATCGGGCGGCTCCTCCAACGTCTTCAGCAGCGCATTAAATGCTGCAGCACTGAGCATATGGCATTCATCCACTACATACACCTTGTAGCGACATTGGACTGGGGCAAATTGGGCGCGTTCAATCAGTTCTCGGATGTTATCTACTCCCGTATTGCTGGCGGCATCGATTTCAATGACATCCAGCGCCGACCCGCGGGCGATCGCCTGACATACCTCACATCGGCCACAGGGAGTTGCCGTTGGCTTGGGACTGCTTAGGCAATTCAGGGACTTAGCGAGAATCCGGGCACTGGAGGTTTTGCCCGTTCCTCGCGCTCCCGTAAATAAATAGGCTGGGGCAATTCGTTGCTGTTCAATCGCATTGGTGAGCGTAGCTGCGATCGCCTCCTGCCCCACCAGTTCAGCGAAGGTTTGGGGACGATATTTATGGTGAAGCGGCTCGTAGGTCATGGGGAGTAGCAAAGGATAGGAAATAGTAGCCCGAAAAACAATTCCTGATCCTGATCCAGGATATTAATCTAGCGGAAAGGATATTCTTTGTACAAATGAACTACATTCATCTATTATGGCGCGTAGCCCAATTTTGCTAAGATACAGCAATGGTCGCCTATCTCTGGAAAGACTGCAAAATTCTCATTGCCAGGGAGCCAGGAGAGGAAGTCAGCGTGGCTTGTCGGCCTACCTGAGCATCGTAAGTGAGACAGATCTGCAGATAGGATGCTGGTCGATCCAGAAGTTGATCGCTCCATTCGATCGCTACGATGCCTGGTTCCACCTCCTGTCCTTCCCAGTAGGTTTCCAGATGTAAGTCAGTAACTTCTGGCCCCTCCAGGCGGTATAAATCCAGGTGATACAGCGGTAATCGCCCACCTGAATATTCATTAATCAGGGTAAATGTGGGGCTGTCGATCGGCTCCGAAATACCCAATCCCTCGCCAATTCCCTGAACCAGGGTAGTTTTTCCACTGCCTAAGTCTCCCTGTAATAGAATCACACTCCCTGGCTCTAGCATTTTGCCCAATTGCACCCCCAGAGATCGGGTCGCTTCCGCATCTAGCAGATTCAAAGTAGTTAATTCTTCACCCTTCACAACATTTTCATAGGATTTTGGCTTTTAGATTTGCGATTTTGGATTTACCCATCCACCTATGCACTTACCCACCCATTCACTCCTAACTCTGAACTCTCAACCCTGAACTCTTAATCCCCTACAGTCCCTGCACTCGCGTAAACCAGCGGAATAATACCCGCGAGAGTGCCACAGGATTATGACGAATCAACCCGGTGTGTTCATCTTCCTCCATCACATTAGCTAGAATCACCCGCCGACCTAAGCGGGCCACCACATCCCGATCGAGAGGCACCGGATTGGAACTTTCCTGAGCATAGCGGATGAGTGCTTTAGCCGAGGGAGTTTGCTTTTGAATTAGAACGGCTTCGAACAGGCGCTTGCCACAGGCTCGATCGATCGCCCGGATGTGATCACCAACGCTGTAGCCCTGGGTTTCCCCTTCCTGAGTCATGATGTTACAGACGTAGATTCGGGGTGCTTTAGAGGCTGCGATCGCTTCTGTAATTTCAGGGACGAGCAAATTAGGGATGATGCTGGTGTATAGACTGCCGGGGCCAATGATGATAAAGTCAGCATCCTGAATCGCTTTAACGGCTTTGGGTAAGGCCGGAGGGTTAGCGGGAGTACAACCAATTCGGACAATCGTGCCCCGTGCTTCCGTGATACTGGACTCTCCCTCAATCCGCCGGCCATCCGCTAACTCGGCCCACAAGCTGACATTACTCAAGGTCGCCGGTAGAACCTGTCCCCGAACGGCTAATACTTTGGAACTGGCCGCGATCGCCTGCTCCAGGTCACCCGTAATTTCGCTCATTGCCGTCAAAAACAGGTTACCAAAACTGTGGCCCATTAATCCATCTCCAGCCCGAAAGCGGTACTGGAATAATTCCGTCATCAATTTTTCCTCGTCCGCCAGGGCCGCCAGACAGTTGCGGATATCCCCCGGAGGTAGCACGCCGATCTCGCGCCGCAATCGACCCGATGAGCCGCCATCATCCGCTACTGTCACGATCGCGGTGATATTTGCACTGTAATCCTTTAAACCTCGCAATAGGGTAGATAGTCCAGTTCCGCCCCCAACCACCACAATTCGTGGTCCCCGATTGAGACGGCGGTGAGCCAGTAGCACATCTACTAAATCCTGATCCCCCTCTGGCATCAACACCTCAGTAATCGATCCAAGGGTACGGCTATGCCCCCACCAAACCAGTAAAAGACCAGAAACCATCACCAAGGGGCCGCTAACATAACTGGGAACAATATCTGTAATAGTTTGCAGAATTTCTCCCAGCAGTTGAGTGGTATAGAAGACTGGGGTTAGCTTCATCCAGATCGCAAATCCCACCGTTGCTAACAGCACTCCCGTAGCGCTGAGTAACAACCACCGTTTGACCAACAGGCCAGGTGCCAACCACTTGAACCAACGACTCAACATCTGGGTGCGACGGCTAAAGGTCTCTTGCCTCAGTACATGAATTGCCTGTTTGAGTAAACCATTGGTCATTGCTAATCAAGAAATAGGGACGTGACGAAGTGAATCTGCTGAAAAGATTGCTCAAACCTAAAGTTTATATAAAACTTTGATTTAACGGTGCTGCAGGATGCTCTATTCAAGCACCAACAGGAACCCCTTGAACAGTTAAATTGATAACTTCAAATTAAATTTTTAGTTTTCAGGTTTAACCGGAATACCCATAAATGAACCTGTAGAAGGTGATCTAAGTTCTTCCAAGCATTGGCAAAACTGACCTTGTAATCCCAGATACTAGAGGTGGAGGTACGGTAGAAGGATGTCGGGCACAATTTCGTTTAAGCCTACCTAAATCCGTCGCAGTACTCCGCCCATAGCCGCAGGCTTGGGGGGAGGT